>NZ_JBSGCY010000021.1:0-64997 GCF_053602115.1 Nocardia sp. NPDC004582
ACTGGCGCCACCTGCTGCGCGACTGGCGCCACCTGCTGCGCGACTGGCGCCACCTCCTGCGCGGCGGGTGCCACCTGCTGCGCGACCGGCGCTACCTGCTGCTCGATCGCGGCCCCGCCCGCCTGCACCGCGGGCACAGCCTGCTGTACCACCGGCGCGACCTGCGCGATCGCCGTACCGACCTGCTGCACAACCGGAGCCGCGCCTTGCGCCATCGGCACGATCTGCTGCTCGACAACCGTCGCGACCTGCTGCAACGCGGGCGCGAGCACCTGCACGATCGGCGCAGGCACCCCGGGCAGCGCGACAACGGCCGAAACCGGCTGCACCCCGGGCGAACCCACCGCAGGATCCGAGCCCGGCACCTGTGCAGCGGTCTCGACTAGTGACGTGGGCATTGCGGGAGCAGGCTTCGTCGCGTCGCCGCCGCTCAACGCACCGGCGGCGAGAGCCGCGAGCGCGCCACCGGCGATTACGAACGGACCGCTGATGACGGCGGCCGCACCGCCACCAATCACGCACCCTCCGATGCCGCCGACGACCGCGCCTGCGGGCGCACCGATTCCGGCCGTCGGTATGCCGCCGATCAAACCTCCCGCCACTGCACCGATGACGGCACCCGCCGCACACCCGACTGGCACTGCCGCGATCGGAACTGCAGCGGCCGTGCCTCCGGCGCCCAGAACGGCACCGATGGTGCTCGACGCGGCCATTCGGTCGGATTCCTCGGGAGAGAAGCCCATCCGGTCGTAGGCGGCGGCAATTTGCCACTCCGCCATGTCGAGGTATGCCTGAGCCTTGTCACGCGTCTTGAGGTCGATCCAGTCGGGCAGTTCAACTCCACCCGTGCCGACCCGGAGTTTGTGCGGGTCCGCAGGCATAACCTCGGGGGCATTCGCAGGCGGCTGCTCCGTTTGGGGCTCAGCGTCCTGTGGTTGCGTGCTCTGCGGCTGCGTGGCCTGCGGCTGAATGATCGTGTTCTGCTGCGGCGAGGGCGTCGTCTGTTGCTTGGGCCGTGGCCGGTTCGGGGCGGGGATGGGCGGGTCGGGGATGTAATCCGCCGGGCTGGGCGCCGCGGGCGGCGGGGGCTGGGTGCTCAATCCCGGCTGCCCGTCGCCGGGCACGGCGAGCCCCGGTTGCCCCGGCGCCGCGACGGCGACTCCTTGGCCCGCGACCAGCGCGATCGGCAGCATCGACAGCAGGATCGTCGTGCGTTTGGTTTTCATCTCCCCAGTTCCCCTTCCCCGAACGGACAGCAGCGGGCTCGCGACCCGATTCCCCCGAACGCCAGGGCATTACGCACCACTGGCAGATAACACAGGCGGCCCACCGGAACGAGGTTCCGATGATCCATCATCAATCCCCACCACCTGCGATGATCATGTTGCGGCCCTGATGTTACCCGGATCGTGAGTCCCCGCAACCGGTTCCGTGACAGGAGTGACGAATTGTTAAACCGATCCGATCAACACTCGTAGACGCTCCTTTCCGCCGCGGGCGTCATAGAGTGTGCCCGACCGCGCGGCCGCCGAACCCGCGTCCCCGCAACGCTTCTCGACCGTACTCGGGACCACCGGGAGGAATCATCGTGCGCGCCAAGTCAGCACACCGCTCGCAAACTTTCACCGCCGCAGTGGGGGCGCTACTCGTCGCGGCGGTCGCCTGCACCGTCTCCGCCTGCGGTCTCGGCGATGAACCCGCCACCAAATCGACCACCACGGCGGCGGATCCGTCCCGCCCTCCCGCCGACGTACGCTGGGAGAATTACCAGGGTGTGCAGCTCCCCATCGGCGGCCATGACGGTCCCAGCAAACTCGGCACCACCGCCGCGGGCTACACCCGCACCCCGCAGGGCGCGGCCTTGGCCGCCATCAACCACAGTACCCGCCTATCCCTGGCCCCCGACGGCATGTGGCCCCAGGTGGCGGCGATCTCCCTGATCCCCGGCGCCGCCAAGGACTCCTGGGTCCTGGCCCGGGCCCAGATCTCGATCACCGCCCCCGCCAACCAGACCGTGGCCCCCCACATCGCCGCCTACAAACTCACCGCCTACACCCCCGACCGCGCCGACCTCACCGTGTACGCCACCTATTCCGACGCCAGCGTCACCGCGTCGGCCGAAACCGTCGTCTGGGTCTCCGACGACTGGCGACTCCAGCTCCCCGACCCCGCCGCGAAAACCCAGACGGTCCAATCGGTCCCCGCCATTCCTGCCGACGCGGTGCGACTGGCCCCCGCCAAATAGTCGTCTACCCGACCAGCTTCAACCCGATCACGCACGCCACGATGCCGCCGAGCAGCACCAGTTTGATCGCGCTGACAGCGGCCTCGCCGGTGGCCATCGAATACACGACCGTCAATACGGCCCCGATCCCCACCCACACCGCATACGCGGTCCCCACGGGCAGTCCCCGCATGGCATAAGCCAGCCCGGCCATGCTCAACACCAGCCCGACACCGAACACGACACTGGGCCCGAGCCGGGTGAACCCCTCCGACTTCCCGAGCGCGGAAGCCCACACGGCTTCGAAAACCCCGGACACCACCAACACCAGCCAAGACATGACAACCTCCGAAGGCCGTCTTGTCGCACACCGGGTACGGCTCCCTCGTCCGGGCCCCTGACAGGGGCTACCTACACCATGGCAAACGCCCCGCGACCCGGGCAAATTTCCAGATGGTGATATCGGCCTCCAACCAGAAGGCCGCACAGCTCACGCCTATTGGTTCTGCACGGCGAGCCGTCCCGCGAGTGCGATGAACGAGACCCCGAACACCCGGCGCATCCACGTCATGACCGCCGGCCGGGATATGACGCGGCTGCGCACCCCCGCCGCGAAGGCGCCGTACAGGGCGAACACCACGAAGGTCGCGAGCATGAACAGCCCGCTCAGTTCGAGCATCCGGACGGTGGCGCCGGTCGACCCGTTCGGCACGAACTGCGGCAGGAACGCGAAGAAGAAGATCGTCAGCTTCGGGTTCAGCACATTGACCAGCACGGCGGACACGATCACCCGCCCCGCCGTGGGCGCGGCCTGCGCACCCTTCTCCGCGATGGCCAGAACTTCCTTGTCCCGCAGCGTATTCCATGCCATGTAGAGCAGGTACGCCACGCCCAGGTACTTCAAGGTCTGAAACGCCACGGCACTGGCGTTGAGCAGCGCCGCCAGCCCGGCGATGGCCGCCACCATATGCGGCACGATCCCCAGCGTGCACCCGAAGGCCGCGACCACACTGGCCCGCACCCCGCGCGCCAACCCCGCGGCCAGCGTGAACAGCACCCCGGTACCCGGCGTCGCCACAATGACAAGCGTCGTCAACAAGAACTCGATGCTCATCCCCCGCACAGTAACCGAGCGCCGAGTCCAGCGCCGCGACTACCGACGCCAGACTTCGCTGCCCAGGAACCGATCCCACTGCTCTCCGGAGAACACCAGCACCGGCCCACCCGGATCCTTGGAATCCCGCACCCCGACGGTGTGTGCGTGCTTGCCGGCGAATGCGACCTCGACGCACTCGGACGCATCGGCGGATCTGGTGGACTTGAACCATTCGGCGTCGCGCAGATTGTTGATCACTTCGCGTACTCCTTCGCGGTGGCCGTCAGCAGCTCCCTGCTGTCGTCTTCGTTCAACGCTACTCGCCGGAGATCCGTGATCGCTTGCTGGAAGCGAATGATCACCTGCTCCTGGTCCAAGTAGAGTGCGCCGACGGAGCCTTCGACGTAGACCACCGGCGGCTCCTTGAGATGGTTTGTGAAGGGCGGGAATTCGAGCAATCCGAACGACTGGAGCGCGAGACCGGCATGGGTGCCGACACCGAACGGCACCACTCGAACGGACACGTTCTCGCGTGTGCCGATCGCGGCCAAGTGCTGCAGTTGCTCGACCATGACGGCGAGTCCGCCGGGCTGGTGCTTCAGTGTCGCCTCCGACAGGATGGCTTCCAGTCGAAAGTTCGTGTCGGTGAGGCGTTCCTGTCTCTTTGCGGCGAGCTCGAGTCGGCGCTCGACATCGACATTCGAAAGGTCGGGGTGGGTCGCCCGGATCAGGCTGCGGCGGTATTCGGGCGTCTGGAGCAGCCCGTGGACCATGACGAGTTGGTGTGTCGTGAGGTGGTTGGCGGCCGTCTCCAGATTCAGGTAGTGGTCGAAGTGTGGTGTGAATTGGTCGCTGTAGGACCGCCACCAACCCTTGGACGTCCCCAACGTCCGCGACACCAGATCCTGCTGCTTCACCTCGTCCCACAGTGCGAGCAGGTCGTCGCGTTCCTGGCTCGGATTTGCGATGCCATAGAACTCGAGCAAGTCACGTATTTGAGCCGTAGATATTTTGACCCGCTGACCATCTTCCATTCGGCTGATGCTCTGCGGCGACATATCGACATGCCGACCCGCGACGAATTGCCCTTTACTGGCCCGCAACCGGAAGCTGCGCAGAGTGCGTCCAAGTGCCCTGCGTGGAAGTGTCGATCCAGCCATTTTCGTTAGCCTCGCTATCTGGGGAGCGCCGTACTGGAATAGGCCAATCTGGATGTCCAACAATCTCGGTGGAATTGCGCTCTTCGATGGTGCCAATCGGTCCCGCCTGATGTCTACTGGGATTCGGCGCGCCACACCGAATTTCGAAATGTCATCGGAAAGGGAGCCGAAATGCCCTGGGACGCATGGGCCCTGCTCGCCATCATCGCCCTCTGCACCGTGATCACCGCACGCACCGCCGTGGACTCCTACCGCCTCTCGCGGGAGTCCCGCACCGACACCCTCCGGCTGTCCCTCACCGGCGGCGGCCACCTCGACATCCCTTGCCCGCCCGGCCATCCCACCGGACGCCACCGCCCTCACGACCCGAGGTGATCCCCATGACCCCCGCCGAGATAGCGGTCCTCACCGCTCTCCACCCCGACCGCACCCTCTCCGCCCCGCAAATCCAGCGATCGGCCACCCTGACCGGTCACCGTGCCCGAACCGCCGTGTCGAGCCTCGAATCCCGTGGCCTGATCACCCCCAGCCGACCCCGGGGCCGCTACCGCATCACGCCCCGGGGTCGTGCCGCCCTCGCCACCAAGGCCCGCCGGTTCGGTTAGCGCGGAAAGCTGTCCGCGGTCGTGTCGGGAGGCGGGACCCAGCACCTACAGGTGCCAATTGCCGTCGGCTGTAAGACGATCGGCGTCTCGCACTATCTCGCTGACTCCTCGATTTCCACGATGAGTTGGGCTGAGCGAGTGCGGTTGCCGGGGGAGGGGTGGGCGCCCTGGTCGACTCCGGCGATGTCAGGTGTTGCGGGCCGCGAGTCCGGTGATGAACGTGGCGATCTCGGTCGGCTGCTCCTCGGCCATGAAGTGGCCCGCCTGGATGGGCTGGTAGGTCAGGTCGGGAGCCCAGGCCCGCCACAGGTCAGCGGCATCGAAGCCGAGCTGGGATCCCCAGTCCTGGGAGATGACCGCGACCGGCATGGTCAGCTGTCTACCCGCGGCGCGGTCGGCCTCGTCCATGGTGAGGTCGATCGTCGCCGTCGCGCGGTAGTCGGCGACGATGGAATCCACTGCCCGAACCGAGCTTTCGATGTAGTGCTCGCGGATCTCGGGGGTGAAGGTCGTCCCGTCGGTGTCCCACGCGTCGAGGAACGACCCGAAGAACTCCGGGGCGACGGCCGCGATCATCTTCTCGGGCAGCCCGGCCGGCTGGGCCATGAGGTACAGGTGCCAGGCGACCTTGGCGTCGACGCCCCGCAGGACCGCCCAGGTGTCCAGTGTCGGCAGGACATCGAGGATTCCGAGGTAGGCGATCGTTTCGGCGTGGTCCAGGGCGGCGCGGACGCCGACCAGCGCGCCGCGGTCGTGCCCGATGAGCCCGAATCGGTTGAACCCGAGTGCCTTTGCGACTTCGACGATGTCCTGTGCCATCGTCCGCTTGGAGTAGGTTTCGGGGTCGAGCGCGGCCGGCTTGGAGCTGCGTCCGTAGCCGCGCAGGTCGGGCACGATCACGGTGTGCCGGTCGGCGAGCTGCTGGGCGACCTGCCGCCACATGTAGTGGGTCTGCGGAAAGCCGTGCAGGAGAACGACGGCCGGTCCGTTGCCTCCGACGGCCACATGGAGATCGACTCCCGGGGCGGCGGGCAGGGTCCGGTATTCGAAACCTTCGATGGCGAGCGTCGTCACGGGAGGTCCTCCATGTGTGCTGGGTTTGTCTGAGTTGCCGGGTTTCCGGAGAAGATTCCGGTCGGCAAGGATTGGCGGCGATCGCTGGTCGCGCGCAGGGATGGCACCAATACGGTGTCGATCAAAGCGTCGAGGTAGTGCGCGTCGACCAGCAGGCCGTTCAGTCTGCGGATCAGCAGTGTCGCGCCGACGATCTCCTCGTAGGGGAAGGGGCTGGTGTCGGCGGGCAGCTCGCCGCGGGCGATCGCGGCGTCGATGACCGAGCGCGGCAGTCGCGCTCCGGTCGGGCCCATCGATGTTTCGATCGCCTCGCACAGCTCCGGATCCTCGAGTCCCGCCTGCAGCAGCAGCCAGGCCGTCTGCCCGTCGGCCGAGCGCATCGTCTGGTTCAGGCGCTCGCACAGCGCGAGCAGATCACCGCGCAGGCTGCCGGTGTTGATCTCGTCCGCGCCTTCCCGTCGCGCGGGTCCCGCCTTGAGCGCGGTGAGCACCATGTCCCGCTTGGACTTCCAGCGCCGATACAAGCTCGACTTGGACGCCCCGGAGCGCCTGGCGACCTCCTCGAACGACACCCCCTCGTACCCCGATTCGGACAAGACGGCACTGACAGCCGCCAAGATCCGCTGCTCCAGCTGCTCATCCCGCGGCCGTCCGCCGGGATGCCGCTGGGCGACTTCGGCGGGTGAGTTTCGATACGACACGTCTCGGATCGTATCTCGAGACGTGCGCATCGCCAACCGCGGGTTCGGAGTGGTGCGTCGAGTCCCCGGCCCGGCATAAGGTGCAGGGCAGTAATACGACCAGGCAGACCCCGGGGGGAGCGGAATGCATTTCGAGGAGTTTCGGTCGGCCGGACCGCTCACCGGTGTCGCTCAGCGGCCGCTAGACCGCTAAGCGACTGTGCGCGTGGCTCATACGCCTCGCTAACATTCATGGCGTTCGTGTCATGTCGGATTGGCCGGGCCGCACGGCCCGGTGGTGGATCGGGGGCGGATGTCGATCACGACCCGCACCGAACTGCTGATGGTGGTCATCGGGGCCCTGTTCTGTGCGGAAATCCTGTCGGTTCTGTTGCAGATCGTCGTGTTCCGCAAAACCGGGCGCCGACTGTTCCGCATCGCCCCGATGCACCATCACTTCGAGCTCAGCAGCTGGCCCGAAACCGCCGTCTCCATCCGGTTCTGGCTACTCGCCGGGCTGTCGGCCGCCGGCGGCCTGATGCTGTTCTACGGTGAACACCTCTCCGCCACCGGATAACCCGGCAACGCGCACATCGCGCCGGCGTCAGGGCCGTGCGGCCACCACCTCGGCCGCCACCTCGAGGAAATTCAGGTCGGTGACGGCCGGGACCAGGATGAACTCGTCGCACCCGGCCCGCTCCGCGCCGTCGAGAATGTCGGCGAGCACCTCGGGACTCGATGCCCGCGCCGAGGCGGCGATCATCTCGGCCGGCTTGGGGCCGAGGAAGCCGAGGTAGCGAGCGGTGAAGGAGCGCAACGCTTCTGATGCGTCGGTGACGCCCAACGCGGTGAAGCAGCCACTCACCTTGCGCGGGGCGGTCGCACGACCGGCCTCGGCCCAGCAACGGTCGGCGAGCTCGCCCGCCGCGGCGATTTCGTCGGCGTCGCCTCGGATGCTGAAGCCGGAGATGCCATCGGCCCACCGCGCCGCCCGGCGCATCGCCTTCGGACCCATCGCACCGGCGAGGATGATCGGCCCACCCGGCTGGACGCACGCCGGCCCGACCGGGTCCGCGCCCTCGAACGGCGGCTTGCCGTCGAGCAGTGCTCTCAACTCGGCGACCTTGTCATCGAGCTGCTGATGCCGTCCCTTGAAATCAGCACCGAGAGCGCGGTAGTCATGCTCGCGACCCCCGACCCCGACGGCCACCTCGAGGCGGCCGTTCGAGAGCTGGTCGAGCGTGCCGATCTGCTGGGCGACCATCGCCACCGGATGCTGTGGAAGCACCCACAGATTCGCCAGAACCTGCACCCGCTCCGTCACCGCCGCGCAGGCGCCCAATGTCGCGACCATCTCCGGATTCGAGAACGTCACCCGCTCGCCCACCGAAACGCTCGAGAACGGGCCCGCGTCGATTCGCCGAGCCCAGTCGACCGTCGTCCCCGGCCCGTATCCGGAAGCCATCTGCGGAAGTGCAACACCGATCTTCATGCGGTGACCTTCTCAGAACCACCCGGCTCTCGTCTCGCGATCCCAATTCAAACTGGGAGATAGCCACCAACCGGCCGCCATCCGGACTCTAGGAATGCGGGCGCCCATCGCAGGCCGCGGGCCGATCGGCGGCGGTGAAGAACTGGCACACCCAGCCCGGGAGGAGTTGCCATACGCCGTCTTTGGGCTGGAGTGGGATCTCGATCGGAATGGAATGGCCGTCGGCACTGGATACACCTGTGGCCACCACCAGTCCGGACCTGAGTCGGTGCACGTCGTGGAATTGGGTGCGGCCGTGGTGAGGTGCGTTCACCGCGGCCCACTCGCGCATGATGTCGCCATGGGTGTCGCCGATGATGCGGAGGGGCTCGACGCCCGGGCCGGCGTCCGAGCCCAGCGCCGCTGCCAGTGCGCGTTCGACGTCGGGGGCGGAAGGGGTTGGCGGGTCGACGACCTGGGGGTCCGCGGCGTGCACCATTCCCGTGCCCGGGTAGAGCGCCTCGACCAGGTCGTTCCACAGCAGTGACGCGTCGACCGGCAGCGTTGGGGCCGTCGCGGGCGCGAACTGGTTGACCGCGACCGCCACGGTGACTCGCTTGTCCGGCAGGTACCCCAGTTGGTCTGTATAGCCGAGCACCGCCCCGTTGTGACCGAGCCACTGCCCGATCTGCGTGATCCCGAGGCCATACCCGAGCGGCCCGCCGTCCAGCGCCGTGAATCGGGTGCGAGCCTGGAACGTTTCGGGTTTCAGCAACGCGCCGGTCGCGAGCCGCGGGCCGTAGGCCGCGAGGTCGGAGATGGTGGAAACCATGGAACCGGCCGCGCCGAACACGGCCGGCCCGATCCGATCGGTGACATCGACGGCAACATTCTCGTCGTACCCGTACCCCTTCAGATACGGCTCCGGGAGGGCGGCATCACCGGGGTAGGTGGTCTCTCTCAATCGAAATCGCGTGCGGTAGAACCGAGTACCTCCCGCAAAGGCTTCCCCGTCACCTTCTCCAGCACCAGCCCCAACAGGTAGTACTCCGAATTCGAGTAACTGGTCTGCTGATTCGGCGGTTTCGCCCGCTCGGGATGGGCGATGATCGCCCGCAAGGTATCGCCGTCCTCCCACCGCCCACTCGGCGGACGCGCCGACCCCCGCTCGGTGAAGCCCGATTCCCCTTCGAGCTTGTACACCCCGCCCCGCATCCCCAACAAGTCCCCGACCGTGATGACCGCCCCGTTGGGCACCCCCGCCACATACTGCTCGATGGTGTCCGTCAACCGAACCCGCCCGTCATCGACCAGCCGCAACACCGCTGCCGCCGTAAACGTCTTGGTAATACTTCCGATCCGAAAATGATCCCCCACCTGCGCCGCCCGCCCCGTCGCCGGATCGGCGACCCCGTACGCCCGCACATACCGGCCCTTCTCCGGATCCACGATCGCGATCTCCACCCCGGCCACAACCCCGCCGCCATATGCGCCTCGACGATCTCATCAACCGTCCGCGCCAACCCCGCATCCACCCCCGCCACATCCGAACCGCCGACACACACCCCGCCACCAACGCAACCACACATGCCAGCAGCATCACGGCCACACCCCGCGCTCCAGCGCCCCGAACCCTCACGATCAGCCCCCTGCATCGACTATCGCCAAGCTATCCGCAACGCCCTTGGAAGCCAAACGAATTCGCCTACCGCGCTGTCGGGACTCCGCCGCCTGTGCGCCCGCATTCGATCGAGCCCCTCGACCGAGAATGCGCTGGATGCAGTCCACGATCGTCAAGGCCGTCGTACACGGCGCGGAGTCTAGCTGTGCTCGTCGAGCAACGCGGCGACGAGAGCGCCGCCGAAGAGCCCGGCAGCGGTCGCCATCGACCAGGCTTTGTTCGTCGGTGTCGGCGGTAATTCGCTGCGGTTGCGCGCGATTGCCGTGAGTTCGACGACTTCGATCGCGGTGCCGATAACGAACCAGTGGCGAATGGGCTTGCCGGTCGCCAGGGCCCACAGCGCACCGACGCCGAGGACCGCGTCGCGGACTGCGAAGGCGGGGCGTAGCACTGTCGCGGAGCCCGTCCCGGTCGAGCCTACCCAGGTGTCTGCGACGGAAGGGCTCGCGAGAGTGCCGATTCCGATCGCGGTTCGGGCTGTCGCGTGCGACCACGCGGTGGCTCGGACCAGCGGCTGCACTCGCTGTCGAAGATTTCGGTTGCTGTTAATCGTCACTCCCCATGTCTCCATTAGCTACTACCGATCGTAGTATTATGTCACCCTCGCCGCTACGGCTCGGCGGAGACGGCGAGAAATCGCAACAGCCACAAGCTATCTCAGGGTTGCGCTCGAAAGAGCTCTCTGGGTATTACTCCGCTACGGAATTTGCTGCGGTGTCGATGCGAATGAGTTTGGTGCGCTCGGATGCCGCGACGATGTCGAGGGGATCGGGGCGTCCGCTGGAGTCTCGGCGGACACCGTAGTAGCGCGAATCGCCGGGCACCGCGTGCAGGAACGTGGACATGCTGTCGGCGACGGCTGCGGGTCCTTCGACAACCGTCGCGAGGCCCGCGACGGTATGACCGGCGATTAACATTTCCACGGCGGCGTTGCCCCGGAGGTTGATCCACCACTTGCTGTCGGTGTAGCAAACCAGCTGATCACCTTGCCTGACATACCGAACGACGACGGCGTATCGGTTACCAGTCCTGTGGCCGGTGAACGTCAGAAGCATGGTGTTCGCGCTCATCAGCCGATGCAGTCGTGACCGCAGAATTCGTTTCGCTACCCAATTCACGTAGCCAGGCACGGTGGGAGGAGTGGTGGAAATGCTCATGGTCGACCCCCAAAGCTATTTTGCACATGTACAACAAGGGCCAGGCTACCGCTTGTTGTACGTGTGTCAAGTAGGGTGGCGTGGTGTCCGCACGACGAATGAGTCCAGAACGCAGACGCGACCAGCTGCTCGATGTCGGCGCCGAGCTGTTCGCCGAGAACCCCTATGAGGATGTGCTCATGGAGGAGGTCGCCGATCGGGCGGGCGTCACTCGCGGGCTGATGTATCACTACTTCCCGAACAAGCGGGACTTCTACGCGGCGATCTTCCAACGTGCCAGCGACCGCCTCTTGGCCGGCGCCGCCGTCGAGGACGACCGGCCGTTCGCCGAGTTGCTGGAAGCCGCTGTCGACACGCACATCCAGTACTTCCTCGACCATCCGCGCGCCGCATCGACGGTGAATCGCGGAGTGCTGTCCGGTGATCCAGCGATCCAAGCGATCATCGCCCAGGAACTCGACACTGTCGGGCGGAGATTGCTCGACAAGCTCGAACTGACGGGACACGCACGGCAGCTCGGCGCCCTCGCCGTGCAGGGCTGGCTGGTTTTCGGGCGCACCGTGTGCGTCGAATGGATACAGTCGCAATCAGTTTCGCGATCCGAGCTGGCGCAGATCTGCCTCGCTGCCTTCTCCGGAGCGATGGAACCAGCTCTCGCGCTGCGGGACAAGACAGCGGGCGCTCCCGACAGCCGCGACTGAAGCCGCGCTGTCCGAAGCATCGGGACCTCCAGCAAACGTTGACGGATCGACCCCTGGTCGACGGGTTTCGGCAGACCAGCGTCGACACTATGCGAGGTAGCAGCCCGCACCATTCGAGCATCCAGATCTGACTACGGGCATCAGTGAGGTTGGCGGGGTCGCCGCTCAGATGCTCGAGGGGGCCTGTCCGAGACAAGCTCGGGCATGCGGAGTCCATCGACGATTCTGGCACTGCCGCTGCGGAATTGGGCGTCAGCCACTACACCTCTGCGCTCGATACCGTGCCCTTCAGCCTCTAGTGGTCGGCTGGAACAGGAATCTTGATCTCTGGCTCGTCCTCGTCGGCGCGGAACAGCACCTCGTATCCGGTCATGGCGTCATGGAGCCGGATTCCCTTCCCAACCCACTCGGCCAGATTGTTTCCGATACCGCCGACCGGTCCCTACCGGCAGGTCGGCGCAGGGTTACTCGGAGAGCCGAACGATCAGGGCTGATCGCGTCGCATGAACGCCAGCGTGTACGCGAAGTTGTTCTGCTCCTTGTCGCGATCGAGCATGCTCACCAGACTCCACCCTTGACGCTCCAGCCATTCGATGGCGTCCGTCATGGCCACGATCGGCCCGAAGAACGCCTGATCGAAGTCGGCCATGGTCGAAAAGAACTTCTGCTGGAGCGGCGCCTTCGTGCTCAGAACCAGGTATCGCCGTGAATACAACCGCAAATCGAACGCGCCGTTCAGCAATGCGTAGACATCGACAATCGGCGATTGCGGGTGCGGAGTGTTCATGGCCCCATCCTGCATCACGATCTCTCGCCGGATGCGCGCGTTGGTTGGTGCGGCTCGGGGCCGCATGGGGTCGATCCTGCCAGGTACCCCCGCGAGGCCAGCAGGCGACCGCCGTCGAGATTCACCGATGAGCGACATCTTGATTCGCCGATATAGCCACCTTTCAGTTCTCGCCACAGGCGACAGCGTTGGTGTCTCGCCAGTGTCGGGCCGCCTCAGCGGCGTGGGCACGGTCGGCGAGGCCGAGTAGTTCGACAGCCTCGGCGGACCGGCTCGCAGACACCGTCCCGGTCCCATCCTCCAACAACCACACCGCATGGCGCGTTGACCGAACCGGCCGGCGCGGCGCGAGTCAGGCATTGCGTGGGTGTATCCGCTAGTCGTCGACCAGCGTCGAGTCTTCTGCTCGATGCCACCGGAACCACATGTCGGTGCCCGCGACTCGATACCGATCGCCTTTGTCGAATCGCATCTCGGCCACCAGCTTTCGAGCGTTCGCTGGAACCTGACGATGTGCGGCCAGGAGCGCAGCCAATTCGTCATAGCGGGCATCGATGCCGCCGCGGCCTGGATGACTGTCGGTTCCGACCTCGCCGGCCACGTAACGCTGATCCCAGCGAGCGAAGATCGCCCATCGTTCGAACTCCCAAGCGACTGCTTCCTCACTCGCGGGCCAGACGTTGAACAGATACCCGCCGTCGAGGCGCTCGTAGGCCCAGCCCTCGAAATAGTGTGGCCGCCCAGCGATGTCGGCGACCCCTTCACGATGCCAGTCATAGCGTCCCGATTCGACGTACACACGCTCGAAGCCATCGGCAATCAGGACCGATTCGTCCCACTCGTTCCCCAGCACGGCCGAATGCCAGCCCGGAGCCGCAGCGATCGCATTGCTCGCGACAACGCACCGAAATCCGCTTACCCCGGCTCGGACCGGCCGAGCCGCGGTCGGCCGAACACACCCTCACGCCGATTACGTGCCGTTTGGAATGGTTGCGATCAGTCTGTCACGTCTTGTGGCCGAAGGCTCGGAGGAACGTCGCCACCGCGTTCTGGGTGACTTCGCGCAACTCGGATTCGGAAATTCTTCGCGTCCCCATGCGGGTGCGGGCTTCGAGTGGTGCGGTGAGCAGGGCGGCGAGTTGTTCGGCGGCGATGGCGGGGTCTGCGACGAGGTTCAGCTTGCCGGCCAGGGCGAGTTTGGCCAGTCGCGCGGACAATGCGTCGCCGACTCGGTCGGAGGCCTTGTCTTTGACGATATCGAGCAGGTCCGGCATGTTCGGCATGGTCGCGTGCAGCAGTCGACGCAGCGCCACGGAGCGTTCGTCGCAGTAGCACTCGGCGAGCCGGAGCCCGGTCTCGGTCAGCTGCGTGGTGAGATCGCCGTCCTGGTCCAGGATTTCGACCGCGGTGAGGTTACGGGTCAGCGCCTGCGAGGACAGGTTGGCGATCACTTCGCGGAACAGGGTCTCCTTGTCGCCGAAGTGGTTGTAGATCGTGTGCTTGGCGACCCGGGCCTCCACGGCGATGGCATCGACGCCTGCCTGGAAGTAGCCGTCCCTGGAGAAGATGGTGAATGCGGCGTCCAGGATCGCCTGCCGCTTGTCGATCCGCCCGGTCGGGCGCTCCGGCTTCAGTGGGGGCACGACGCAACCCTAGCGAATGCACTTGCGAGTGTTCTAATATGCACTCATCAGTGCAAAATGGAGGGCGTGATGATCATCAATCTGCTGCGGTTCAGCTTCAAGCCCGGCGTCACCGAGCAGGAGCAGGAACAGGTGCTCGCCGCGATGCGACGCACCGCGTCGGTTGAGTCGACAGTGTTCTCGACCGTCGGGCCGGACCTCGGCGACCCGGCGGAGGGTTTCACCCATGCGTATCTGACGGCGATTCCCGACCTGGACGCGCTGGAACGCTACATGCACGACCCGGTGCATGTAGAGGGTGACGACTACATCCTGCCGCGTTTGGCCAAGCAGCACGCGGTGCGATTCTCCGATGACTCGAATCCTGAACTGCCCGAAAAGATTTACGCGATCTACCAGCGCAAGGTCGAGATGTACCCGGAGTGGGGCAGCCAGGTGGAGGCCTTGTTCGCCGCCGCGGGGACCGCGCCCGCTCCGTCGAGCACACCCCTGGGCGAGAACGGCTGACGAGTGTTCATACAGGCAGGTCGAGTAGCAGTAGGCGCCACCACCTGCGAATGACACGGACATGCCGAGTTGAGTGTGATGGGCCTATTCGTGCACAAATCGCTTCTGGCGGGCAGTTTCTGCCAGTTCGGCTGCCTCGGTGCACGTTTAGGCCCATGATCATCTCGGGCCGGCGCATTGCGGCGATGTACGGTCACGCCGCTTCGCGCGCGGTTCGAACCGGTCGGCCCGCGCTAGCCGAAGGCATCATGCCGTTGAGCGGATATCACCCGGCGAACTTCGCGGCGGCCTGCGCGGTGACCGGGGTGAAGAGGTTGATCAGGTTGCCGTCGGGATCGCGAAACAGCAACGACCGGTTCCCCCACGGCATCGTGGTGGGCTCGTTGACGAAATCCTCGACCGTATCTCGCAATCGCAGGTAGTCGGCATCGACGTCGGGGACCAGGAATTCGATGATCGCCGTGTGATTGTCGGCTGGGTGCGCGCTGCCCGCGGCGAACAACGCCACGGTGCGGGTGCTTCCGATCGCGAGGGTGCCGGCCGGTGTGACGATTTCGGCGAAATCCGGTGTAGCCCAGTTCGCTTCGACGCCGGTCACCTGGTGATAGAAACTGACCAGCCGCTGGATGTCGTCAGTGATCAGACGGATCGAGACAAGCTTCATTTGTGTGCTCCTGCTGTCGGATGCGGCGGAGGTTTCCACCGCCGCACGCCACGGTAGAGCCGATACCGGACAGTTTCCGCCCGGTATGGATGCGAGAATTTCCCGATGACGCGCCCCACCGCCCGAGTGCTGGCCCTGCTCGAGCTGTTGCAGACCGGAGGTACTCATACCGTCGGCGAACTCGCCGGACGGCTCGGCGTCGATGAACGCACCGTCAGGCGATACGTCACCCATCTCACCGACCTGGATATCCCGGTCCGATCGGTGCGGGGCCGCTACGGGGGATATCGGCTGGCTCCCGGATACCGAATGCCACCGCTGATGCTGACCGACGACGAGGCGGTGGCCGTGTTGCTCGGGCTCCTCACCAGCCGCGGCGCCGACCGGCCGACAGCGGCCGCCCGCGCGGCCGACAGCGCGACGGCCAAACTCCGCCGCGTCCTACCCCCACGTCTGACGGCCCGGCTGGACGCACTGATCAACACCGTCGAGTTCACCGCCGACGCGCGCCCGGAAGTGGCCGTCGAGACCGCCGTCCTGCTCCGGCTCGCCGAGGCCACCCGCGAGCACCGACCGGTCGCAATCGGGTACACCGACCGAAACGGGCGGTCCAGCCAACGGACCGTGCACCCCTACGGGCTCGTCGAGCACTCCGGCCGGTGGTATCTGACAGGGATGGACAGCACCAGCGACGAACTACGCCGGTTCCGGCTGGACCGCATCACCGCGGTGCGCACCCAGCCCGGAACCTTCACTCCGCCTACCGAATTCGAGCCAGCCGCTAATCTGCTGTCCGCGTTGGCCAACGCGCCCTATCGGCACGAGGTATCGGTCCGAGTCCAGGGCACACTCACCCAGGTCCGCCCGCTACTCCCTGAGCCGATCGCGACCGTGCATGAGATCGACTCGCAGCCCGCTGACACCAACCCATGGGTCCGGATCCGAATCCGCGCCGAACAACTCGACTGGATTCCCGCCCTACTCGCCGGCCTGAACCACCCATTCATCATCGAGCACCCCGACACACTCAACGACGCCGTACGCGCCCTGGCCGCCCGACTCGCCGCGGCCGCCGACGCCGGTAGCAGCCCGGACGCTCGGTAATCCCGCATACCGTGCCGACCGAACCGGCCGGCGCGGGCAGCGGAAGATCAACTGGCTGCACCGATCCGAGGCCGGCAGAACGTCCGCTACTGCCGAGACGCGGACGAGGGGCAGGTGTTTTCAACCTGCGAGTACGGGGTGGCTGCTGCGAGGATTTGCAACATGATCTGGCCGATACGCATACCCGTCGACCGACTCGATGACGGCGGGGTGTCGTTGCGTTCGTATACCTCCGCCGATGCTGAGACGTTGTTCGATGCGATACATGATGAACGCGCCTGGGAGCACATTCCCCGAAGAGTGCCAAGGGATTCCGGCGAACTCGACGCCGATGTTCTGGCTGCGCTAGCCGACGGTCATCGTTTGACGTTCACTGTGCGCAGTGCTGCAACGGTAGTGGGCAGGACGTCCGTGATCTGGGAGCCGTCATCTCCCGATGGTGTCGAAATCGGTGGGACGCAATTCGATCCCGCAGTGTGGGGCACCGGTGTGAACACGCGAGCGAAAAACATGCTGATCCAGGAGATATTCGTGCAAGGGGCAGCGTGGATCCAGTTTCGGACCGACGAGCGAAACGACAGATCAGCAGCTGCGATCCGGAAGCTTGGTGCGATGGATCTGGGTGTCCATCAGGACGTCCATGTGCGTCGGGATGGCACGGTACGTCGTAGTCGGTTCTTCCGTCTCGATCGTGGTGCGACGTAGCCGCAGTGCGCCATGCGCGCGGCACCGGCGGCACTCCGCTCGGATACGTCCGCAATTGCCGCATAGGGCTCGTTTTGAAGTCGGCGGCGGGTTGGGGCAAGCAAGTACAGTGCCGAGGTGGCTGTCACCGTGGAGACACTGATCGAGGTCGACGACGAAATCGTAGAAGCGTTCGACCGACTGCTGCCCCAGCTGTCACAGACCGCCAAGCGGTTGAATCGAGAAGCTTTGGTGCAGTTAGCCTCTGACACATCGACCACGGTCCTGATCGCCCGTTACGGGGGAAAGATCGTCGGGACGCTGAGCTTGGTGATGTTCCACATCCCGTCTGGTCTTCGAGCTCGGGTCGAAGACGTCGTGGTCGACGACTCGGCCCGCGGCCAGGGCATCGGAGCGGTGTTGCTCGAGGAAGCCAAGGCCCGAGCCGCGGCCGCCGGCGCGCGAACGGTGGATCTGACGTCGCGAACATCCAGAACCGCGGCCAACCGCCTCTACGAGCGCCTCGGATTCCGGGCCCGCGAATCCCAGGTCTACCGCTTCACTCCCAACGAGTGACCCTCGTCCAGACCCACAGCGGACGCACTCTCTGCCGCATACCGCGCTGACCGACCCGGCCAGTGATAGGCAGGCAGGTCGACTGCCCCTGCTGATCCATCACGATATCGACGACACCCGCGAATTCCTCGGCATGGATGGGCGGTCGTGGACGCCAACAATGCTTATGGCGCCGGTATCTACGGCTGCGATCCTCACCGGGTGCTCGACGTGCTCGCCCGGGGGCGAACCCGGACCAAGAGTCGAGGCGAATTACCTTCGCGCCCCGACTTTTTGGGGCATCCGGCCTGCAAGCGTTCCGATAACACCGGCCCGATCTGACCCGATGACCAGTTTGTCCTTCCATTTGGATGGAAGTCGGGGATGACGTGTCGATGCGAGGAGAAATATGAAGGCCAGATCAGTGCTGTTCGCCGTGTTCGCCACCGCCCTGGTGGCGGCCGCGAGCGGGTGCTCCGGCAACTCGTCGACCCCGGCGGCGACTGCGACCACGACAGCGGCCGCATCTCAAACGACGACCATAGCGGCGCAGGGCAATCAGCCGGCTCCGCCGCCTGTCCAGGCCCCGGACAGTCAGGGTGGCAATCCATCTGTGGGCGAAGGCAATTCGCCGCAGGCCGCACCGGCCACCAGTGTCGCGACCGACACGCCGCAGCCCACGGTCGTCCCCGTGACCACGAATTCGGCCCCCAACGGCAGCGGCCACGGAATGTGCTTCGACCTCAATTCCGGGCTCGCCAATTCGGCGATCAAGAGCCTCGCCCCGGCCGGGAACGGCACATGGGGCAATCCGTTCGCGAGCGAAGACCCGATCTCGGCGGGCTGCGATGGCGTACTCACGTGGATGACGGTGGAATCAGGCAATATTCACCCGTACACCCACGTCCTGTTCTTCACCAACGGCACCTACCTGGGTACCGCGACGTCCAAGCCCTACGGCTACACCCAGGTCATCGGAAAGACGGCGAATACCGTCTCGGTGCAGTACAAGTGGGCGAAATCCGATGACGCCCTGTGCTGCCCGACCGGCGGCCCCAGCGTGGTGACCTTCACCCTCTCGGGTGGCAAGGTCGTAGCGAAGGGTCAGTTCCCGCCCAGCAATTGAGTGTCAGGCCGACGCCCGGGCGGGCGAACCCGTCTCGGGCATCGGCGAGGTGGACCGGCAGCGGCGTGCGCGCACGAAAATCATGACGGGCCAAAGATTTCGACGAACAAGCATTACCCCGCGGCATGATTAGGGCAATTAACCGATAGCGGCTGAATTCCTTGATCGCTACCATCGAGTTGGTCGCCGGGCAGACACTCCCAGCAGCTCGAACCGAGGATGGCCCACAATGCGCTGGATGCGATCGAGAGTCTTCGCTGATCCGCCGATGGAACTCACAGACGCGGAACGCAAACGGGGCGAGCGGGCAGCTCGGACAGCGGCCCGCGAAGCACGGAAGTCCCTGGTACGGACAAAGCGGTACCAGTATCGGCGCTACCGGGACAGGGCCGGCGACAGGTATCTGGATTGGCAACAATGGCGCATCACGTATCTCGAGGAATACAGAAGCGGACCCCTCCCCGAGTCCACGAGGGGCGGCATCTCCGCAGGGGACAGCTTCAGCGCGAGCTGACGTCGTGGGTCGATCTGAGCGCGGGATCGTCGCGGCCCGCTTCCAGGCAGGCGATCGCTGACCATGGCGTCCTGCGGGGCGGGTTGCGGGTGTGCCCGTAGGCTAGGGCGGTATGACGCTCGACCAGGTCGTGGCCGAACTCTACGGGCTCCCGCCCGCCGAGTTCGTGGCCGCCCGCACCGAGCGGGTGCGGCAGGCTCGAGACGCCGGGGACAAGGCGCTGGCCGCCGCTATCGGCAAGCTGCGGCGGCCGACGGTCGCCGCGTGGGCGCTGAATCTGCTGGCTCGTGAGGCGAGCGATGACGTCCGCGCACTGCTTGAGGTGGGCGACGCTCTGCGCGATGCCCAGCGGCGACTATCGGCCGAACAGCTGCGCGCCCTCACCACGCAGCGGCAGAAAGTGGTCAACGCCGTCACCCACAAGGCTGCCGAGCTGGCTGCCGGCCGGGGCCAGCGCCTGACCGAAACCGTCCTGCGCGAGATCGGCGCGAGTCTGCAGGCGGCCTTGGCGGATCAGTCGGTCGCCGAGGGGCTGCGCGCTGGAACCCTCACCGCCGCGGCCACTTACGAGGGGTTCGGCCCCGCCGCGCTGACCGCGGTTCCCGACGATGGGCACCGCAGCGTCGAAACACGCTCGACGACAGCCGATCCCACCGCAGATCGCGCGGAGAAACCGGCCGCGCGGACTCGTCGGAGCGCGGATCCCACGGCTGCCGACGAGCCCGCCCCTGATCCGCAGGCCGAGGTGCGGCGCGAGCTCGAGGAAATGCTCACCGAAGTCGAATCCGCCCGCGCCGCTGTGACTTCCGCCCGATCCGACCACGAGACCGCAGCCGCCGATCTCGCCGATCTCGACGACCGCATCGCAGCCCTGCGTGCCGAGCTGACCGAAGCCGAACACCGCCACCGATTCACGGCCGCCACCGAGCGTTCGACTCGCGATGCCCTGCAGCGTGCGCAGAAACACCTGGACGGTGTCGAACGCCGCGTCGAACGTGCCCGAAAGCAATTGACTCCCGGCGTCTGAACGGACCCACGCCGTATCGAGCGCGGCAGCGGTCAGCGCACGCATTCCGAGAACGGGACGAGCGCTGCGCACCGGGACGCCACCGCTATCGATGTGGTGCACCTGTTGTGGGCCGCAGCTGCTCGATAGCTCGCCGCGCCATCGCCCAGACCGCCGCGAACTCCTCGGCCGACATGTGGTCGAGAGCACTGGCCTCGACGTCCCAATCGTTGGCACTGCCCTCCGCGAGCACGCCGTACTTACGCTCGTACGCCTGAACTCCAGCGATCCCCCCATGGTCGCGGGCGTCCATCACCTCCGCAAGCGACGCGGCCATGACAGGCTCACCGTCAGCACCCCGAAGAACAACTTGCCGCTTCGGCCAACCATCCTCATCGAGTTCGATCAAAACCCAGATGCCTTCATCCGCGTAGTAGCCGCGAACCCACCTCATCCGACCAGTATTCCGGCTCTCGCCCGTCACCCAGAAGCGCCCCGACATGCCGCGCTGACCGAACCGGCTGGGGCCGTGCGCTGGAAGTTCAACTGGCAGTACCACTCCGGACCTGGTCGAGCGCCCTGACATGCCGATTCTCGTGCGAGTGGCATAGTCTGCCGCGATGCCCAAGCTCATGTTGTCCAACCCCTTTGCGGAGAAGACGCTCACGGTCTGGCTCGAACCGTGGGGCCGGGACTACTGGATGCGGCCGGGAGATGTCTTCACCATCGAATTCGAGGCGACCGGCGATTCTGAGCCGGCGGATGATGACCCGCCGCCCTTCGAAGTGTCGTGGCTCGATGACGGCATTGTGGTCGGTGTGGTATTCGACAGCATTGTGCGCGATAGGAACGGGCAAGAACTCGTGTGCGGCCACCAGCGGCCTGTTGACCTGGACGGCCGATAGCCCGCGACCACACCCTGGCCGACCGAGGACTAGACGGTGAAACAAACTCGGGCGAATAACCTCGGCGATCTGGCCGAGCAGTGCGACGGCGGCGGCGTCGGAGCTGCCGTCGTCTGGATTCCATCGGAGCGGAGCGCTACCTACACCTGTAGGCAGCGCGCTCCCGCAGCGTTCGAGGCGTGCAGGGGTACCCGACATGCCCGACCCGCCCAGGACCCCAGCCCTTCTGTCCGGAACCTGCCCCCCAACACCACCCGCCGCCTACCCGAATGTCGAGTGGCACACGGTGGAGGTCGAACTGGACAAAACCCCTCCAGGGTGTGCCGCTCGGCGACAACCTTCGGATGTCGTGGGCGGGGGTCAGTCGGGCTTGATCTGGTCGAGGGCTTGTCGCACGGCGTCCTCGGAGATGTCGCCCTTGACCGTGATCTCCGCGTCGCCGATCCGCAGTGTGAATTTGGTTGTGCGGCTGGCGATCCAGGCTGTGACGCAGGTGGTGACCGCGCCCATCAAGGGTGCGGATTCGACCACGAGTTTGATGATTTCCTCCGCGCCGAGTACCTCGGGGAGAGGGTCGCTGTGGATGAGTCGTTTGTGGACGGCGCGCAGGTCGTCGTCTTCCACGATCGCCTCGAACAGTGAGGCCAGTTCGGCGATGTCGTCGTCGGCGTCGGTGATCGAGATGGTGATCGTTGCGGCCACGTGGATCCTCCCCAGTCGGTCTGTGGCCGCAATTCTAGGGCGAACGGTCAATGCGCGCCCGAGTGGCAGTGGGGGACGGGGGGATTCGTGTGGGCGGCGCGGCACCGTCCCGCCGGGGAATCACCCGGGGGACGGTCCGCGCCGTCCGCGCGCCGCTGCCGGCGGTCGCGTTCGATGATGCGCGCCGCGAGGCGGACGACGGCCTCCTCGAGCCGCATGCCCAGCGATTCGGCTCGCAGCGCCGCCAGCTCCAGCACGAATTCCTCCTCGGCGGAGGCGAGGTCGCTCAGGATCTCGTCGAGCGCCATGCCGTCGATGGCCTGCTCGCGGGTCAGATCCCGGCCCGGCAGCCAGCTCAGCACCCACCTGCCCTCGTCGGGACCGGAGACCCGGTGCGCGGTCTCAGGCGTCATGTCACTGGTGATCGCCTGTCCGGAAATACGTAGCGCCATAGCCTTTCACCCCCTCGGAGCTGGACTCCCCGAAAATGTACGGTCCGGCGCTTAACGATCGCTATCGATTTCCTTGCCGCGGCCGACCGCGCGGCGATGCTGGATCGCCCACCACACCTGGAGGGCGGCGCCGGCGGAGCGCAGGTCGACGCCGGCGAGTTCTTCGAACCGGGACAGGCGGTAGCGGACCGTGTTGGGGTGTACGGTGAGCCGCTCGGCGGTGGCGTCCACACGCATCCCCGCGTCGAGGAAGCACGCGGCGGTGTCGACGAGGGTGCGAGCGGAGTCGGTGTCGCCGAGGGGTTCGAGGTAGCGGCGGGCCAGTTCGGCGCCCAGCTCGGTGTCGGCGGCGATCGCGGGCAGCAGGCCGACGCGGTCCAGATCGAGGGGGCCGGTGAGACCGAACAGCTGGGCGGTGGCGAGGACTCGCGTGGCCAGGCGGAAGGAGCGGTCCAGGTCCTCGAGCCGCACGGGAGGGCCGTACGCGATCACGCGGGACCCCGCGAGCTTGCTGGACTTTTCCACAAATCCCGCGACGTCACCGTCGACCGTGGTGACGAATCCGCGCGCGGCCGACAGCCGAGGCGTGATCCCGTGCGGCACAAGGGATGCGGCATTCTCCTCGGGTCGGGTTCGGAAGGCCTGGTACTCACATTGGAGGTCGAGACCGAGCTGTTGGGCGCGAATCTGGAGTTCCGCGGGCCCGAGGACGCCCAGCAGCAGAGCACGGGTCAGCTCGGCCCGGAACTGCTCGTCGTGGCGGGCCAGGGCGATCTCGACCTCGCGGTGGGCAGCGCTGAACGCGATACTCGCCTGGTCGACCAGATCGAGCAGATCGGTGATCGATTCCAGCAACACCCGGTCGGCGACCTTGCACGCCGCGGCGGCAGCGGTCAGCTCGGCCAGGATCTCGCGCACCGCGATGCGCCAGCCGTTCTGGATGTCGGCCAGCGAAACCCCTTGCCGGGCACGGGTTTCACCGAACTCACCGAGAGCGGACAGATCCTCGGCGTCCAGCGGCCGGGAGTCCAGCAACGCCCGCGCCAGGCGCGCGAGGATGGATTCGGTGCTGCGCACGATCGTCGCCGCCGACAGCCGGCCGTAGACGGGCATCTCGGCGCGGGCGCGCTCGACCACGCGCTGGGCCATCTCGGGGCTGTGGTCCAGGACCCGGGAGATCATCCGCTGCTTCGCGGCCGATCGAGTCGCGGTCATGGTGCCCGACCCTACGACTACCGGATTGGAGAAATCAACAAACGGCGGCGCCGGAATTGAACCCTGCTTCCATGGCGCAGGTCACAACCGCCGCGAATACTCGTGACACCGACCACAGTTGTTCGACGAAGGGTTCCCCGATGTACCTGACGCAGGGCTTGCACCGCGCCGTCCAGCAGAATCCGGACGGAATCATGACGATCTGCGGTGAGCGCACCCGCACCAACCGGGAGGTCCTGGCGCGGGTGGCGCGGCTGGCCGGAGCGCTGCGCGGCCTGGGTGTCGAGCCGGGGGACCGGGTGGCCATGCTGTCGCTCAATTCGGACCGCTACCACGAATACCTGCTCGCGGTGCCGTGGGCGGACGCGGTGCTCAACCCGGTCAACATCCGCTGGAGCGCCGCGGAGATCGCCTACAGCCTGGCCGATTCCGACAGCCGAGTGCTGCTCGTCGACGACGCCTTCGCTCCGCTGGTCCCCGCCCTGCGCGAGCGGTTCGAGGACCTGGCCACCGTGATCCACTGCGGCGACGGCCCGACCCCGGACGGCTTGCTCGCCTACGAGGACCTGATCGCCGCCGATCCCATCCCCGATGCCCGTCGCGGCGGGGACGCGCTGGCCGGAGTCTTCTACACCGGCGGCACCACGGGATTCCCCAAGGGCGTCATGCTCAGTCACGCGAACCTGGTGACCTCCGCCCTCGGTGGCGTCGCCACCGGCTACCTGATGGCCGAGAACGCGGTGTTCCTGCATGCCGCGCCGATGTTCCACCTGGCGGACCTGGCCGGTTGGCAGGGGGTGCTGATGACCGGTGGCACGCACGTCATGATCCCGGCCTTCGACCCGGCCGCGGTGCTCGCCGCGATCGAGCGGCACCGGGTGAGCTCGAGCGTGCTGGTTCCGGTCATGATCCAGTTGCTCGCCGATCATCCCGGCGCGTCCGAACGTGACCTGTCCAGCGTCGAGCACCTCATGTACGGGGCCTCGCCGATCTCGGAGGCGGTGCTGGAGCGGGCGATGCGCCTGTTCCCCCGGGCGGGTTTCACCCAGGCCTACGGTCAGACCGAGGCGGCGCCGATCATCACCCTGCTCGGACCCGGCGAGCACCGTGCGGGGCGGCTGCGGTCCGCGGGAAAGTCGGTGCCCCACAGCGAAGTCCGCATCCTGGGCGCGGACGGCGAGGAGCTCCCCGCCGGTGAGGTCGGTGAAGTCGTCACGCGAGGTGGCCACGTCATGCTCGGCTACTGGAACAAGCCCGAGGAAACCGCGGCGGCGGTCCGTGGCGGCTGGCTCCACACCGGCGACGGGGGCTACCTCGATGCCGAGGGCTACCTTCACATCGTCGACCGCTTGAAGGACATGATCGTCACCGGCGGCGAGAACGTGTACTCCGCCGAAGTCGAGAACGCCGTCGCCGCGCACCCCGCGGTCGCGGCGGTCGCGGTGATCGGTGTCCCCGACCAGGAGTGGGGCGAACGGGTGCACGCCGTGATCGTGTGCGCGCCGGGCCGGACGGTCACCGCCGCCGAGATTCGCGATCACGCCAAACAGCTCATCGCCTCCTACAAGGCTCCGCGCACCGTCGACATCGTCGCGGCCCTGCCCGTGTCGGGAGCGGGGAAGATCCTGAAACGCGAACTGCGGGAACAGTACTGGGGCGCGGAATCGCGCCTGGTGCACTGACCTCGGGTCACGGCGCAGGCGACCGCACGACGAGCGAACTCATCGCCGATCCGCCCCCGGAGCTGTCAACTCCGCGATGAGTTGTTCCACCCGGGCGCGGATTTCGTCGCGAATGGGCCGCACGGCCGCCACACCCTTGCCGGCCGGATCGTCCAGGGTCCAATCGCGGTAGTCGACGCCGGGGAAGTAGGGGCAGGTGTCGCCGCAACCCATGGTGACGACGACCGTGGAGGTCTGCACCGTGTCCGGGGTGAGGACCTTCGGTGCCTGGGCGGTGATGTCGATGCCCAGTTCGGCCATGGCCTCGACCGCGGCCGGGTTGATGGTGTCGGCGGGCGCGGTTCCGGCCGAGCGGACTTCGATGGCGTCCCCGGCCAGGTGGGCCAGAAAGCCCTGCGCCATCTGGGAGCGGCCCGCGTTGTGGACGCAGACGAACAGGACGCTCGGCTTGACGGAGGTCATGGTGGACAGGGCCTTTCAGGCGGTCGGAACGTCGAGCGCGGCGCGCTCGGCCGTGGTGGTGTCGGGATACAAGGCGCCTGCCAGCGCGAATCCGAGTGCTGCCCCGAGGAACTGAGCGGCGATGAACGCCGGCGCCGAGGCGGGCGCGATACCGGCGAAGGTGTCGGAGAAGATCCGGCCCACGGTGACGGCGGGATTGGCGAAACTGGTCGAACTGGTGAACCAGTACGCCGCCCCGATGTAAGCCGCCACCGCGACCGCCGCCAGCGCGGCACGGCCGGTGCGGACCAGCGCGAAGATGACGGCGATGAGCCCGGCGGTGGCCACCACCTCACCGACCAGATGACCGGTGCTGACCCGGTGATGGGTCGAGATCTGCACCGCCCGCTGATCGAACATGATGTTGGCCAGCACCGCCCCGGCGATACCGCCCGGCACCTGCACGCCGATGTAGGCGAGCATCCCGCCGGTGGTGAGACCGGTGCCGAGGCGGCGGCCCGCCCACCAATCGGCCACCGAGACAACAGGATTGAAATGCGCCCCCGAGACCGGCCCGAGGATCAGGATCAGGACCCCGAGCCCGAACACGGTGGCGGTCGAGTTCTCCAGCAACTGCAGCCCGACATCGTGCGCGGACAGCTGCTGCGCCGCGATGCCGGACCCGACGACCACGCACACCAGCAGTCCGGTGCCGACGAACTCTGCCAGCAACCGCCGGGCCAACGGGCTCATCGGGCGGCCGCCTCGGGGAGCGCGATGTCCAGCAGCGACGACAGCTGTCGCAGCGCATCGGGCTCGACGCGGTAGTACACCCACGAGCCGCGCCGCTCACTCGACAGCAATCCGGCTTCCCGCAGCACCTTCAGATGGTGGGAAATGGTCGGCTGGGAGACGTCGAACCCGTCGGAGATATCGCACACGCAGGCTTCCTGGCCGACATGGCTGGCGATCACCGACAACAGCCGCAACCGCACCGGATCCGACAACGCCTTGAACACCGCCGCCAACTCGGCGGCGGCCGACGAGGTCAAGGGCTGCCGGGCCAGGGGAGTGACCTCGCACCCGGGTCCGGTCACCGCGGTCAGCGGCAATTCTCGTTTCGACACACGTCGATATTGACGGTTGTCGAAGTCATGCGCAAGCGAACGAACAGCTAAATCAGCCGCAGCAGGATTGGCCCGAAGCGACGGCCTCGGCCTTCGCGGTGCTGCCGCAGCAGGCTCCTTCCGCGGCGGCCTCCTCCGCGGTTCCGCAGCAGACCGCCATGGCCTGCGCGTCCGTCGCCGGCTCCCCGGACGTGAGAACCGGTGCCGTGCCGAAGGTTTCGCTGTCGGCCAGCACGGTGTACACCTCCCACCGTTCGGCGTCGGGCGCGGTCACCCACACCTTGTCCTGGGTGGCGAAGCAACAGGTGGTGGCGATCTGCTCCTCGGTGAACATTCCCGCCTCGGACAAACGGGCGATCTCGCCGTGGACCTGCTCGCTCGATTCCACCTCGACCCCGAGGTGGTTGAGGCTGCCGCCGTGACCTGGGTTCTCGATCAGGACCAGCTTGAGCGGTGGCTCGGCGACGGCGAAGTTGGCGTACCCCGGCTTGCGCTTGGCGGGCTCGGTCTTGAACAGGGTCGAGTAGAACGCGACCGCCTGATCGAGGTCGTCGACGTTGAGGGCGAGCTGGACGCGGGACATGGGACCATACCTCCACTTGTGCGACATATGTCGAAGAACTGGTGTGACCGAGTCTGCGCCACTTCTTCGACATATGTCAAGAAGGTGGGTAGGGTTGATCGCATGCCCAAGGCGCTACCCGTGATCGACATGTCCGCCCCCGTCTGCTGCGCCCCGGTCGCCGCGGCCCCGGTCGACGACGCCGCCGCCCTCGAAATCGCCCTGCGGCTCAAGGCGATCGCCGACCCGGCCCGGGTGAAACTGCTGTCCCTGCTGCTCACCAGCCCCCTCGGCGAGGAGAACACCGGCGATCTCGCCGAGTCGGTCGGCCTGGCCGAATCGACCGTCAGCCACCACCTCGGCCAGCTGAAGAAGGCGGGCCTGATCGAATCCGAACGCCGAGGCATGAACACCTTCCACCGCGCCCACCGCGCCGCCCTGTCAGCCCTGTGCCTGGTCCTCGACCCGAACTGCTGCCGCTGACACCCGCACCGGCGCACTGGCTTTCGAAGGTATCGAGCCCGCGTCAGGGCGGCAAGAACCGTTGTCGGTGTGAGCCGGTGCTGCTGGGCGTTTTCGCGATCAGTTCGCGCGGGAGAACACGGCCACCAGGAAGTCCGAGTCGGCGGTGAAGGGCCGGAGGTCCCACGTCGAGAGCAGCAGATCCGGTGTGAGCCCGGCGGTTTCGGCGTCGGCGAGGAACTGCGTGAACTCGTAGCCGCGGTCCGCGCCGAAGCCGATGACCGCGCGGCCGCCGGGGGCGAGGTGGCCGGCGAAGGCGGACAGGACCGTCCGGCGGGTGGAGGGCGCCAGGAACGCCATCACATTGCCCGCGCAGGCGATCGCGTCGAAGCCGGCGGGGACCCCGCGGCCGGGGAGGTCCAGTTCGGCCAGGTCGCCGACCAGCCAGACCGGGCCGGGGTGGTCGTGCTCGGCCGCGGCGATCAGCACCGGATCGACATCGACTCCCACCACGTCGTGACCCGCGCGGTGCAGGTGGCCGCCGACCCGGCCCGGTCCGCAGCCCGCGTCCAGGACACGGCTGCCGCGCGGGAGCATGGCGTCGATGAGGCGGGCCTCGCCGACGATGTCGGTGCCCTCGGCGGCCAGGGTGCGGAAGCGCTCGACGTAGCGGGTCGAATGGGCGGGATCGGCGGCGATGATCTCTTCCCACTGGCTGGGCGTGCGTCCGGTCATGGTCTGGACCTCCTCGCTCGGGGCGCGTCCGGTTCACTCTGCCAGTTCGGGAATCGCGCCTTCGAACGTCCCCCGCCGCCGCGCTACGCCAGTCGCGTGGGGAGCGGGGCGAGGGCGTAGTTCCGCCAGACGTAGTTGTCCATCTGGTGCTGGTCACCGGAGAGGTTCACGACGCGGTCGACCTTGCCGTCGGCGGTGAAATGCCAGACGAGCGCCCACATGGTGTCGACCTTGCCTTCCCCGGCGGTGGAATAGCCGCGGTGAATGTCGACCACGTATTCGTCATTGGCTTCGAGGAAGAAGGTCTCGGCCTTCATCCCCGCGGCGGAGAGCTGATTGAAGAATTCCACGACCTCGCCGACACCGTGCTTGGTGCCCGACAGCGGGTGATGGCCGGGAATGGTCCAGCTGATGTCCGCGGTGAGGACGGCCCGCATCCCGTCGAGGTCGTAGCGGGCGTAGGCGTCGAAGAAGGCGGCGATGGCGGCGATCTTCGGATCCTGTTCGGTCACAACGTGTGTCGTCATATCCGCAGGTTATTGCCGGGAGTCGGCGGGGAGAAGGATCGATTCGCGATGGACCCGGAACGGATCGTTATCAATCGATCGAGACTTCGGTTGAGCGGATGACGAGATTCGAACTCGCGACCCTCACCTTGGCAAGGTGATGCGCTACCAGCTGCGCTACATCCGCGTGCTCACCCGGCCTTGTGGGCCGATCGGCTTGCGGGACAGAACATTAGCGTATGGGTGGGTGGGTAAGGCAAATCGCCTGGAACCGAGGCCACGGCACGTGGCTTCCGCCCGTCCATGGCCGATTCATCGATGGTGGTGAACTGGTCGGTGCTGACGGGCCGTGGTCGGTTGGTGCGCGCCGCCGCGCTCGATACGGCTGGCGATCAGCACCCAGATCGCCAGGGCCACGAGGGTGGACAGGATGATCGCGGTTCCTATCGCCACTCCGGTTCCGGTGTAGCCGGGCAGGCCATCGACGGCCCAAACGCCGGCTGCGACGTTATCGAACAGCGCTGTGTTCATATCGCCCTCCCGAGCAAGCCCCCGCCATCGATGATGCGCTGAAAAACGCCCATCGGACCAGATCTTGACGAGATCAGTACGCCCGGTCAGGGCGGATCTCCCCACGAGGGGACGGCTCCGGGGCGCTGCGGCGGCGTCGCCTCTTCCGGGAACGGCGGACAGCAGAAAGGCCCGGCGGGAGCCGGGCCTGATCTGGTCTCTCTGTGGTGCGCGATACTGGGATTGAACCAGTGACCTCTTCCGTGTCAGGGAAGCGCTCTCCCGCTGAGCTAATCGCGCGGGTAAATCCCCCTTTGAGCGGATGACGAGATTCGAACTCGCGACCCTCACCTTGGCAAGGTGATGCGCTACCAGCTGCGCTACATCCGCGTGCTCACCCGGCCTTGTGGGCCGATCGGCTTGCGGGACAGAACATTAGCGTATGGGTGGGTGGGTTATGCAAATCGCCAGGAAAACGGGCGATTTCGGGCATGCCGGGGTGCCGGTCAGTCGGTCTCGGGCAGCGGTCCGGCCAGCGGCGCGGCCTGGGCGCGGGAAAGGCGCACCGCCGCAACACACATGACGACCACCGAGGCGGCGACGAAGGCGGTGCCGACCGGGCCGGAACGCAGCCGCTCGTCGAGGACCGTCATGCCGAGGAAGGCCGCACCGAGCGGCTCGGCGACGGTGAACGCGGGCAGCGAGGCCGACAGCGGGCCCACCTGGTAGCCACGCTGTTGCAGATACAGCCCCAGCAGGCCGCAGGCGGCCAGGACGTAGAGCTCCCAGCTCGTCAGGGCGGTCCCGATGCTGATCGTGAACAGCTGGGTGACGTTCTCGGTGAGGGCGGCCGAGACGCCGAACAGCAGACCGGCCGCCGTGCCCAGCAGCAGGGCCTGCAGGGTCGGCACGCGCACGGTGGTCGCCACCACGACGCTGACCGCGATGACGCCGGCCGTCAGTCCCAGTGGCAGCGTCCAGCGATGCCAGGGCGCCTCGGTGACCCCCTCGGTCGGCTCCCCGACCACCAGAAAGCAGGCCAGCGCGATCGACAACGCCGCCGCCTGCGCCCACATCACCGTCGTCACCCGCCGCCCGCTGTAATGCGCGGCCAAGGGCAGCGCGAACACCAGCGCCGTCACCAGGATCGGCTGCACCACCAGCACCGACCCCAGGGCCAGCGCCGCCACCTGGAATCCGAAGCCGCCCGCGTCACCGATCACCCCGGCCACCCATCGCGGATTGCGAATCAGTTTGGCCAGCAACGCATCCCCCTCGGGGACGTCGGCCGCCGCCCGCTGCTGCGCCACCGCCGACACCGCGAACAACACCGCGCCGACGAACGCGCACACCACCGCTGCCACAGGTAGGTCTCCCACCTGATCAAGTCTGCCCGACAAGGTCATCCTGGTCAGTTGGCGGGGCCGTCGGGCGAGGCCCGGAATGGGAGCTCGGACCACCGCGCCACTCGGCCCGCTCCCGGCGGATCCGGGTCAGTCGATCTCGTCGGCCCAGGCTTGGAGTCCGGCCAGAAACCCGCGGCGCTGCGTCGCCGTCAGCCGCGCCATCGCCCGCAGCAGCGCGTCCGAGCGCCGGTTGATGAAGGTTGCCACATCGTCGCGGCGGTCCTCGGGCAGCGACAGCAGGGTGCGGCGGTTGTCGGCGGGGTCGTTGTGGCGGCGCAGCCACCCGGCCCGGTTCAGCTCCCCGGCAAGCTGACTGGCGTTGGTCAGGCTGATGCCCAGCCGGCGGGCCAGATCGCTCACGCTGAGGCTGCCCGCGGCCAGCACCTGCGCCAGCACCGCGCCGTGCCGATTGCCGAGCCCGCCGGCGTCGAAGGATTCGCGCAACGCGGCCGGCATATCCCCGTGTGCGCGCCGGAAATGCGTGGCGATCAGGGGTGCGAGCGCCTCCAGTTGCCGCTGGTGTTCCGCACTCACCGGTGCGCCCGCGGCGTCCGCCGCTCGCTGTGGCCGAGGCACGAACCCCTCCGATCGATGTCGTACTGCCGTCTTGACAGATCCAGGATACAGGTTCGAAGATCTGAACTATTCGGAAAACTGAACCAACAGGAGACGGCGATCTCCGCGAAAGGCTCACCCATGCGCACTCGACTGCTCACCGCGGCCGCCCTGCTCACCACCGGATATCTGTGCGGCGCCTTCGGATACGGATTGATCAACGTCGCGCAGGCGTTCAAGACGGTGCCGCTGGACGTGCGGTTCACCTTCCACACCGCCCTGATGAAGGTCAATGGACCCGTCATGCAATCGGCGATGGGCATGGCCGCGCTCACCGCACTGCTGCTGGCGATCTACAGCGGGGGAGTCGTGCGCCGCTGGGCCGCAACGGCTTTCGGCCTCGTCGTCACGTCGTTCGTGATCACCCGATTCGGCAATGTCCCGATCAACGGCAAGATCAAACAGTGGGCCGTCGGCCCGCGCCCCGACGACTACGCCCAGATCCTGCACCGCTGGGAGCTGTTCCACATCGCCCGCACCGGCACGGCGCTGCTGGCCTTCCTGATCATCATCGCCATCGCCGTATTCGCTCAGCCCGCCGCCGCGGACCGGAATCAGGCGGTTCTGGCCGCCCCCAACTGAATTCGCGCGGCCGGGGCGGCGCCGTGATAGAAATGCCGCCCCAGCCCGACGGTGAACACCAGAATCCCGTACGCGGCATGCTCCACCGATGCCGTGAACAGCGACCGCGTGCGCAGGTACCGCGCCGCGAACAACCACCCGCCCACACTGCTGGCCGCCACCGAGAACCAGCTCCCGAACACGATGTGCGCATACCCGAATGCCGCCGCGCTCGCCGCCACCATCGCCCGGCCCTCACCGAAGACCGGCGCGTACCGATGGAAGACGAACGACCGGAAGATCAGTTCCTGCGGATACACGCTCAATGCCGGATACAACACCATGACCGCCAGCCAGATCAGCGGATTGCGCCGCGGCAGATCGAACAGATCCTCCCGCCGCAGCAATGCCGTGGCCGCGGTCGCCGAGGGTTATCGCGCCACCATCGTCTCGGGCGAGGTCGTACTGCGCGACGGTGCGGACACCGGCGCCCGCCCGGGAGCCCTGATCCGGCTCCCAGCGCGGTAGCTGGCACTGCGGGAGCTGTGCGCGCAGGCCAGGCCCCGCGGGGTCCGGCCGGTATCGATCCCGGTGCACGATAACCGGATCAGATGACCGATGCCCCGATCGTGACCTTCGCTCGAATTGGTTGCGATACGTTTGCTGGACAGGATTCGGCAACCGGGAGGTTCGCGATGATCTCTGAGGATTCGTATCTACTCGCCCCGGTCGTGGGCGATTTCATGTCGGTGCGGGCGGTGACGGTCCGGGGCGGCGACGAGGAGATCGGCGCCGATCTGGCCCGGCTCGGCCGTTCGGATTTCGGCGCCCTGATCGCGCCGTACAGCGACCCGGTGTACGCGCAGGCCCGGCGCGTCTACCTGGAACGCAATCATCCGGCGCTGGCGGCGCGGGCTCGCGGCGTGGCATCGGTGTTCGGCGTCCCGGTCGACGGCGACGAATTCGACACCACCGCGGTCGGATACGACATCCCGGGCGGCCCGGCCTGCTCGGCGGTGTGGTTCCCGCCGTCGGTCACCACCACCGGGCGGCCGCTGTTCGGCCGGAACATGGACTGGTTCCCCCTGCCGCTGAGCACCACCACCGGCATGGCGCCGGGCCCCGACGAGCACCCGTCCTGCTCCCGGACCGTGCTGATCACCACCGCAGGCGAATCCGGCCGCGCGGTGGCGCAATTGGGCTGCCACGACCTGATCAACCCCGGATACGACGGCGTCAACGACGCGGGCCTGATCATGGCGCTGCTGGTCGATCACACCGCGCCCGGCAATCCGGGCGCCAGCGGCTCGGGCTTCCTCGACCACGGCCTGTCGTCCATGCAGCTGGCCGGCTACGTGCTCGAGACCGCGACCACCGTCGCCGAGGCCAAACGCGCCCTGCTGACCCAGCACATCTTCGTGCCGGTCGCGGAAAGCCAGCACTGGCTCATCGCCGACGCCCACGGCGCGGCCACGGTCTTCGAAATCGACCGCACCTCACGCCAGTACCGTTTCACCGACGCCCCCGGCGACGCGCCGTTCATCATCACCAACCACGCCCTGCACACCTATCCGGGCATCGACACCTTCCCGCAGGTGGATCCGGGACGTGAGCACGACTCCTTCGTCCGCTACCGCATGCTGGCCGACGCCATCGCCGCGCACGACGGGCCGTGGAGCCCCGACGATATCGACGCCCTGCTCGATGTCGTGCTGTGCGCGTTCGTCGACAACACCGCCGCCGGCGTCAGCGGCGGGCTGCCCGAGCGCACGCTGTGGAACTACGTGGCCGACCCGGTCGACCGCAGCTACCGCTTCCGGTTCTATCAGCGCGATCTGGGCCCCGAACCGGGCACCAACCACATGCGGGTGCAGCGCACCGATCACCTCGACTGGAGTCTGGACAAGGCGCTGGCCTGACCCGGAAACGCAGAAAGGCCCGGCGCGAGCCGGGCCTGATCTGTTCAAAAATGGTGCGCGATACTGGGATTGAACCAGTGACCTCTTCCGTGTCAGGGAAGCGCTCTCCCGCTGAGCTAATCGCGCGGGTCTTGTGCTCTTCAAAAAGAAGAGGCGGCGACGGGAATCGAACCCGTGTGCACGGCTTTGCAGGCCGTTGCCTCACCACTCGGCCACACCGCCAAGCAGGCCGTGTTGGCCCCTCGAGCGGATGACGGGATTCGAACCCGCGACCCTCACCTTGGCAAGGTGATGCGCTACCAGCTGCGCTACATCCGCATTTCGTCCCGGGCGCCTTTCGGCTGTCCCGCTGACGAGAGAGAACATTAGCCGACGATCTGCGCAGGTAACAAATCGCCTGGTAGACAGGGGTAAATATGAACTACAGGCATGTGGTTTCACCGGTCGGCCCACTCACTCGCGACCGCGCGAACACGAATCACCCACATCTCACCCCGTCGTGGCGACGCCCCCGTGTCGCCCCGGCAACATCCCGGTGAAACCTCACCCGCCCCACCCTCCCCGATAACCTCCCTTTTACGCCGTTGTGCACGCGATTTGGTGTGATGCCAGCCGGGTGTGTAATCTTCATTCTCGTTCGAGCGGCACCGCGAAACGCCACTCCGAACTGTCGCCTCGGCGACGAGACCCGGTTCTATAGCTCAGCGGGAGAGCACTCGCTTCACACGCGAGGGGTCGCTGGTTCGATCCCAGCTAGAACCACAGGAAACGGCCGGTCATTGCAGGTACTGCAATGACCGGCCGTTTTTTCGTGCACTATCGCGGGCGGCACCGTACCGTCCACCGACCCACTGGTCGATCAGAGCTGCGTGTGCCCGGAGCCGGTGAGGATGATCAGCGGCATCATCAGCATGCCGAGGATGTCGTTTGCGGTGCATTGGGCCGAGGCGCTGGAGCTGCCGGTCGGCTGGCTGCCGCAGTTCTGCACCGTCATGGACTTGGTCGACGAGCCCTGCGTGGCGGTGAGGCTGTAGACGCCTTCGGGAAGCTTCGAGCGATAGACGTACTGGATGATCCCGGTGCCGGTCGTGGATCCGGCTTGCGGGGTGAACGTGCCGAGGTTCTGCCCGTTCAAGGTGATCGTGACCGGTGTCAGGGCGTCCGCGCCGCTGGTGGCCACCGAGATCGTGCAGGTACTGGTTGCCGCCTCGCATCCACCGAGGCCGTCGTAGATCTGTGTCAGATTCACATGGTCGACCGCGGCCGACGCCGATGCCGCCGCGACGACCGGAATCGCCAGCATGGCCACCGTGGCGGCGGCCCAACTCATTTGCCTCATCTGTACTTTCCCGTTGGAGGTGACGTTGCCGGCACCTGAGGTGCCGGCCCCGACGGTAGCCGCGTGGCGAGGCCCCGCGCGTACGAATTGAAAAGCTGGTACTTCAATATGCTCCACGCTTCACATGTGCGCCATGCGCCGCCCGTAGAAGTATGGGCGTTTCACCTGTCGATCCGACGACTACCGTTGCGGCTCAGAAGGTTTCGCTATGGAAGGTGAGGCGGTATGACGCGCGCGCTGGTGAAGTCGGCGGTGGCGGCCGGCTTGTCCGGGGGAGTCTTGTTCTCCGGGCTGGGAGTGGCCGCGACCGCTGCCGCCGAGACGCCGGTCGCGGATGCGGGCTCGGCCACGCTCGTACAGACCGGGTCCGGAACCGGTTCGGCGGGGTTCGATCTCGGGACGGCGATGCTGCTGTGCAAGCTCACCGGCGGTGACTACCGGCTCTCCATCGGCATGTTGACCGGGCCCAGTGGGTGTCTCGGCGGCATGCTCGGGATTCCGAAGCTCTGATCCGGACCGTCACCGCGGGTAGGGGTCCATATCGCGCAGTCGTTCCCGGTGGATGCGCTGCAGTTCGCCGACGCGGCCCAGGAAGCCGGCGATCAGTTCGAGTTCGTCTGGGTCGTACCGGTTCAGCATCATCTTGAAGCTCTCCTCCGCCAGCGGGCGGATGAGCTCGCGGACGCGGCGTGCGGTGAGATCGGTGGCCACCACGATCACGCGACGGCGATCGGTGGGGTGCAGTGAGCGCGCGACGTAGCCCTGCTTCTCCAGCCGGTTGAGCAGGACGGTGGCGCCGGCGGCGGTCAGGCCGAGCCGTTCGGCGAGCAGGCCCGGTGTCGTCGACTTGCCGTCACCGACGAGGACGATTTCCAGTGCGCGCCGGTCGGTCTCGTTCACGCCCAGCACTCTGATCAATTCGCGAGCCAGATCCTCGACCGTTCCGTGGTAGAACTCCAAGGCCTTTCGGAGCTCCACTGCCATCCGAGCGGGTTCGGTGGACAATACAGGGACCCCATCCGATGGGCGGAGCCTGAACCGGGCTGGCGGAAACAGCCCGGTCCAGGCGATTTTCACGGACTCAGCTGACGGTCGTGGTGGTCAGGGTCGGGGACGGGTTCGGGTAGCACGCCGTCGCGACATTGCCGATGAACCCCACCTTGGTCGTCATGGTCATGCCCGGGTTGGCGAAACTGGTCCCCGCGTACTTGCTGGTGATCGGGGTGCCCGGGCTGCCGGCCGTGACATTGATGGTCACCGCGGGCGGCGTGAAGCTGGTGCCGCCCGCGATCGGACCCGGCACGGTGAGAACGACATTCCCGCCCGAGGTGGACACGGTGCCGGCCACCGAACCGCCGGAGGCGGTGGCGGAGACCAGCGTCGAGTTCGCCGGGGTCGGGAAGGTCATCTTCAGGTTGCTGATATTGGTCACGGAGAAGCCCGAGGCCGAACTGGGGACCGTGGAGGCGCCCGGGGTGAGGGTGATGGCCACCGCCGATCCCGACGCCGCCGAGCCCGGCGCGGTGCCGGTGACCGTGGTGGTCATGCTCGAGGTCTGACCGATGCCGAAGATCGTGCCCTGGCAGCTCCAGTTCACGGTGACGGGCGCGGCATTCGCGGGCGCGGCCAAACAGAAAACAGTCGCCAGCGCGACCGGAGAAACAATACCGGCACGAAGCAGTGTAGAGGCGGTCGTTCTCATAACTAACTCCCGAAATAGTGAAGCAACAGCGCGTTCCCGGTGGGTGCGCCGCAACTCGAGGGATTTGAAATGTAACCTGTTCGCATCATCTGGCGGCTGGTATTCGGAATAACGGTTTGGTATCGATGGCCGGTCAGGGGGTGGTTCTGGCGGATCGTTAACCGCAATTAGATATTGAGAGTGGAAAGTTAATTTCATCAAGACTTCGATGGCATTCGTTAGAACTCGGCGAGTATCCGGCAACAATCCTGAATATCGGAAATAGGGGCGGTTTTCGTGGATCGGACCGGCATCGCGTAGCGTGATCGCCGAATAGGGGAGGACTGAATGGTCAACGCGCTGGGGCAGCAGCAGGCTGCCGCCGAGCCGATCGCACGCCGCCGCGGCCCGCTTCGGTGGGTATCGCCGGTGCTCGGATGGCTGCTGCTGGCCGCGGGCGTGGCCGGACTCGGACTGCACTACAACCCGCGGGTGTGGGAACCGGCCGTGCTGGCCGCCTCGTTCGCGTCGTACCTGATGGCCGGCGCGCTGGTCGCGGTCGTGGTGCTCGGACTGGCCCGGCGGTGGGTGAGCGCCGCGGTGGCCGTCCTGGTCTCGGCCGCGGCGCTGTGGTCGCACGCGCCGATGCTGTGGCCGGACGGGAGTGCCCCGCCCGGTACGGATCTGGTGATGATGCAGTCGAACCTGATGCTCGGCCACGGCTCGGCGGAGGCGGTGGTGCGGGCCGTGCGCGAGCGCGAGGTCGAGGTCCTGACCCTCGAGGAGCTGACCCCGGAACTGCTGAGCAAGCTCGACGCCGCCGGGCTGGCCGACCTGCTGCCCTACCGATTCACCGCGCCCTCCGGCGGCGGGCAGGGGACCGGCATCTTCAGCCGCTACCCCGTGCAGGACGGCGTCAAGTTCGACGGCTTCTGGCTGAACAACCTGCGCGCCACCATGATCCACCCCGGCCGAGGACCGGTGACGGTCTTCGCCCTGCACCCGATTCCGCCGCTGCTGAACTCCGGGGTGTGGGCGCACGAACTCGGCCGCATCCGGGACATCCTCGACCAGACGACCGGACAGGTCGTGGTCGGCGGCGACTTCAACTCCACCTACGATCACGTCGCCTACCGAAACCTGGTGAGCGGCCGCTACTCCGACTCCGCCGAACTCCTCGGCGTCGGCGCCCTCCCGACCTGGCCGACCGACCGCCGCTGGTTCGGACCCGTGATCGGCATCGATCGCATCCTCATCGCCGACGGACACGCCGTCGCCCTGTCCTCGCACACGATCCCGGACACCGATCATCGCGCGGTGATCGCGCGCCTGCGCCTCTGACACCGTCCTAGCGGTCCGTCGGCGACGCCCGATCCCGCGGCCGGCGCGCGGCGGTGCGTGCGGGCCGGAGGAGGCCCGGCCCATCAGGGCGGATCCACGCGAAATGGCCGGTCCGCCAGGGGGACCGGCCATTCGCGTCACCGGGTCAGTGATGCTGCAGCTTGCGCTTCATCTCCTTGTCCAGGCCCTGCATGTCCGACCGTGCCTGCTGGGCTTCCCGTTTGACGCCGGCGCCCAGGCGGTCCATGTCGCGCCGGGCGTCGTCGGCCATCTGGTCCATGTCGGATTCCATGCGCTTGGCCTGGCCCTTCATGCCCTTCTTGGCCTTGTCGGCGATCTGGCCGGGTTTTCGGCCGTGCTTGCTAGACATTCCAACCTCCGAATCGGTAGGTCTGGGGTCCGAACTGAAGGAAAAGGGACGCGTCCGCGTCCACCGAATCTCCGAGCGCTGTCGAGCGGCGTCCGCCAACCGGGCGGGAACGCCGACAGCCGGGAAATCGCAGCAATTCTCGAGACAACAATTGCGCCTCGTAGAGCCTGCTCCTGCGGCTCGGCGCTGTCAATGAATTTCGCGAAATCGCTTGCTGAGCGTGGGGTCGTCGAAACGACGCGCGCCGGGGCGGTCGCGTCGGTAAGGTTGCTCTTCCGCGTCGGGGATGTGCGATGTTCGGCGTCGGTGGAGTGTCGCGCACCGTGTGAAGTGGGTTCGATGTCAGAGCAAGTCGGTACGCGCGTGCCGATGTACACCTCCGAGTTCGCCGCCGACCCGCACCGGGTCTATCGCGAGATGCGGAAACGCTACGGGTCCTTGGTTCCGGTGGAGCTCGCGCCCGGGGTGCCCGCCACATTGGTGGTCGGATATCGCACGGCGGTAAGGATTCTCAACGATCCCGAACGATTCCCCGCCGACCCGCGGGCCTGGCAGGCAGGCGTGCCCGCGGACTGCCCGGTCCTGCCGATGATGCAGTGGCGGCCGAACGCGTTGCGCAACGCGGGCGCCGAGCACGCGCGCTACCGGCAGACCAATACCGCCGGGCTCACCGGGATCGACCACTACGGGTTGCAGGGCACCGTCGAACGGATCGCGGTGTCGCTGATCAACTCGTTCTGCGCGGCCGGATCGGCGGATCTGGTGCGCGACTACGCTTTTCCGCTCGCCTTCCGGGTGCTCAACACGCTGCTCGGCTGCCCGGTCGAGATCGCGGCCCAGGCGGCCGAGGGATTCCGCGCCATCTTCGAGGGCGTCGGCGCCGAACACGGCAACAAACTGCTCATCGACGCCCTGCTGCGGCTCACCCAGCACAAACGCGCCCACCCCGGCTACGACGTCACCACCCGCATGCTGCGCCACCCCGCCGGGCTCACCGACACCGAGATGGTGCACCAGCTGGCCACCCTCTACGGCGCGGGCATCGAGCCGCAGCAGAACCTGATCGTCAACACCCTGGTCCTGCTGCTGCTCGACGACCGGTTCGGCGGCAGCGCCCTCGGCGGCAGCCTCTCCACCCGCGACGCCCTCGACGAGGTCCTCTTCAACGACCCGCCGATGGCCAACTTCTGCATCAGCTTCCCGCCCCAGCAGGTCCTCATCGACGACACCTGGCTCCCGCCACACCAACCGGTCGTTATCTCCATGGCCGCCTGCAACACCGACCCCGCCATCCGCGGCGGCCAATTCGCCGGCAACCGCTCCCACCTCGCCTGGGGTGTCGGCCCCCACGCCTGCCCCGCCAGCTCCCTGGCCTACCTCATCGCCCAGGAAGCCGTCGACCAACTCCTCGACGCCCTCCCCGAACTCCACCTGGCCGTCCCCGCCGCCGAATTGTCCTGGCGCCCAGGCCCCTTCCACCGCGCCTTGCTCGCCCTCCCCGTCACCTTCACCCCCACCCCGCCCCTGCCCGAACGCTGAAAACCCCGCCACCCCGGCGTCGATTTGGCAAACCAGCGGGGTAACGCGCTACTGTTATCTCACTCCGGCACGGGAAACCCCGAGCCGGACAGCCGCTTCGGTGGCGTGACCCGGTTCTATAGCTCAGCGGGAGAGCACTCGCTTCACACGCGAGGGGTCGCTGGTTCGATCCCAGCTAGAACCACCTTGGAAGAAGCTGCAGGTCATTGACCTGCAGCTTCTTCTGTCTGTGGAAGCGATTCGGGCATGGTGCCGTTGACCTGCAAAAAGTCGACCAGTCGGTGTTTGAACCCAGCAGGGTGGTGCTGCCGTGCAGGGGGTGGAGTGACTATTGTGGCCAATGTCCCCGGTAGAGGGGATTTCTCATCATGGACAGAGTCATCGTCGGCCGCGGCAGCCTTGGCTTGTTCGACTGCGAGGCGATGGCAGCGCGGCTGAGCCTTCTCAGATTTGGTGGCTCACGTGGGTCGCTTTGTTACGGTGATGCGGGCGCTAAGCCTTCGCCGCGCGAGGCTTCTTCTTCGGTTGTTCCGACACGGGTTCCGCCTTCGGTTCCTTGGACACTGATGTCATGCCTCGTTCGTCCGATCCGTAGACTAAACACGTCGATATCGAATACCACCCGGGTCGAGCGAGCCTGACCGGAGGAGTGTGCCGGATGGTCGGATCGCACTGCGGCGCAGCGTGATCCGACCGACGATGTAGGGAGCTTGTCACAAGCGGCCGACGTGGCGAGGTCCGTGCCTGGCTACTCGGACGGGTCGGATAGCTCGTCGATCCATTCCTGGGGGATGAGTTGCTGTCCGTGGCGCCAGTTGTGCACGATTGATTCCTGGAACCACGGTTCGGGAAGGTTTGCGTGGTCGCACACGATGATCTGCAGCCCGGGGGCGAGTTCTTGCACGACGTCGTAGATCAGTCGAAAGAGTCTGCTGACGGCTACGCGGTCGCTGTCGGCACTGGGGGCACCGGTTTCCTGATCGACCTCGGACCGATACCACACCTGGGTTGGTTGGTCGAGCATGAGGATCCGGGGGACCGGTCGTTGTTGCCTTACGAAGTATCGATGTAGGGCCAGGTGTGCCACCAGGTGGTAACCAACCCAGTTTTCGCCGCTGCCGATCCGAAACAGTGGTGCAGGGCCTTGTTCGGTGTCGGCGACGACGGTGAGTCGATTCAGGTCCAAACGCACACTACTGCCGCTGTGTTCGAGTTCCAACCGGTTAGCCCACACAGTCATGTCCTGGCTGATGGCAACCAGACGAGAGGTGAGCTGTTCTCGTTCCTCCGCGGGGTCGAGCTCTGCCTCAAGACTGCGGACCCGCTCGACGGCGAACTCGTAGAGTTGCTGCAGACGCCCGACTTCTGCATCGGAGTCCATCGGCAAGTTCTCCAGGCTGGCATGAATGCGTCCGCGGAGGAAGTCGACTTGGGAGTCCTGAGGGAGTTGCTCTGCCGCTGATCGGCTCGCGGTGATCGCTCGGATTGCCGATTCCACGGTGCGGAGTTGGGCCCGCAGAACTGCGGCTTGTTCGTCGAGGCTGGTAAGTGCAGTGCGGCGGGCGGGGCGCACCGCGTCGATGGTGGCCAGTTGCGCGCTCAGCCCGCGGAGGCTTTGTTCCAGCTCCGCGACGCTGGGGTCGGGGTTCGCCAGTGAATTGCCACAGACGACACACGCGGTGTTCGGGGTTTCACTGGGGTCGTGGGGTTGCTGGTTATCGTTCGTGCCCAGCAGATTGAGGCTCATGAGGCGGGCGGTTTGGGTTCGCACGGCTCCGATGTAACCGGTCTCCGAAGCTTCCTGTTGGAGCAAGATCTCACGCTCGTCCGCGATCCCGCGGAGTTGTGCCCGGAGACTGTCCCGCTCCTCGTCCAACTCCGTTGTCCGTGAGGCAGTTTCGGTGTCATCGCCAGGTGAGGTCATAGCGGTGACCGCCGTACGGAGAGCGTTGATCGCGTGGTTTCGTGGTGGGCGTTCAGCGTGGTCGACCATGCCGAGCGCGTACGCTTCCCGCCACAGCGACGCCAGTGTCGCCTCGGCCAACTCGCTGGTTTCCTCGGCGCGCCTGTACCGCATCTCGACTTCACGCAGCTCACGCCGTGCGGCGTTGAGCTGCGCCCGGCGTAGGGCTTGGTCGCGGGGCACAGCACCGAGGAAATACGGGATGGTGTCCTTCAGAGTCTGCGCCATGCCTTGCTCACCCTGGCGGTGAAACAGCAGGGTTCGGTTCGCGACTTCGTTCTGCGACTGGAGGCACATCAGGATCGCGTGCCCCAGGTTAGCTTCGACGGCGCGGCGTGCGGAACCTACCGGCGGTTCGTGCAGATTCTCTTCGATACCGATCCTCCGACCGAGCTGTTCGCGAACAGCATTGGAGTCCACATCGGCGTTGAGTTCGTGGAATTCCGGCGGCTCGATACTGGTTCCGAACCGCAGCATCGCGCGCTGGGTGGAACTTCTGCCGGCTTGGGGTGCGGGCCGGGCGACGAAGGCATGACCATCGGCGATCTCGAACAGGGCCGCGTACCAGGCGACTGTCTGAGTGATTGGACCGATGGACATCTGCAGGCTGTCGCGGCCGAGGCAGTATTCGACGATGTCCAGCAGTGCGCTCTTACCGGTCTTGGACCGGCCGGTCACGATGTTGAGCGATCCCGGCTTGAACTCCAAGGTCCGTTTCGCGCCGTTGCGGTTGTAGAGGACGATCGCACGTAGCTGCACGATGTTTAGGGTGCCATGCCGAGGATCGCTAGAACAGTCGCTGGACTGCTCGTCTTGGCCAGCCAACGTCCGGCGGTATTTGCCTTGCGCAGCATCATGTCCAGTTCAGGCGGTGTCTGGGATTTGCGGGGCCGCAGCCGCTCGGCGTGGAGCCGATCTCCGTCCAAATGCAGTGCGCCGTTGGCGATGCCGAATCGGATGCCGGCTCGGACGGGTTCGACGAGCCCCAGAGCACGTTGCGGCAACCCCGCTCGCAGTACTGGGTTCCTGGAAACCCAGGTGGCCAGATGCGTTGTGGTCCGAGAGGGAAGTGCTTCGCGGGTGCCGCGGTGCAGAATCATCGGTGCCACAACAAAGGACAGGATCATCGGGAAGCCGTCGTCGGATTCGGTCCGGTGCCCGTTTGCCGCGCTCGCAATCACGGCGGCCAGCAGGGCCGGATTGAGCATCGTGGCGGCGATCGATGAATGTCGGCTCCAGGAGCTCACTGCTGGGTCCTCCGATAACTGTGCCGTGCCAGTTGCTCAAATGTGGATGTGGAGAAGGTCTTCGATGCGATTCTTGAAGTCAGCGTGCCAGCCGATCTGTCCGTCGTCGGCCAGGATGTGGCGCTGGCCGCGCGCGAAGAACGGCTCGTTGTAACGAGATCGGACAGTGATTCCGGTTTGGCTGAGGAGTCGGCGCAGCATGGCTTTGCCAGCTTCTTGCTTGTCCGACTCATCGGCATCCTCGTCGAGAGTATCCAGCATCCACTCGAATTCGCGCTCCCACTCATCTTTCAACTCGTCTTCGAACCGTTCGAGTTCCCCAGCGCCGATCAGATCCTCCTCCAGCCACCGCACCGAATGCGTGTACGCGCGGTAATAGTCCACAATCGCCTTCTGCAGGTTGCGAGGCGGATACGCGACCCATTGCATCTGTTGCACGAACGGCTGATTCTGGTATCTGTCGCGGACCTCGTTCTCGTCGACGTCGCGCAAGCCCACGAACGTCGGCAAGGTCTCGCTGGTGAATTGGTTCCGGATATCGGTGATCGATGCCTGCGCGGCACCGACGTCGATCCGGTCGATGCGCCGCTGCAGCATCGCCAGAGCCTGGCTGTCCCACCAATGCCACACCATCGCAAGGAAGAGCGCGTCCTTGCCTTGCGGAAGCGTCCACTGCAGACAAACCCGGACTGCATCGTCGACGTCCTGGGCCTGCGGCATGCCGTCGGCAACGCGTATGCGGTGGAGCAGGGTTCGACGTTCGGTTGGGGACAGAGCAAGGAACTGTCGACGGGTGCTGCGGGTGTCTTTGGCGCCCGCCTCGGAGGCGATCTCCTCAAGGGTCGACAGCGCCGAACTCTCGTTGCGTTCTGTAGCGCGCAGCGCCGCCATTGCACTGCCCTGCGCGGCTACTTGGGTAGTCACCAGGACGAGACTTGGACCGTCGGGGTCGCCAGGCGAGGCAGTGTCCATCCAGACCTGGAGGGTCTTCCAAACGTCGGTGGCGCGGTCAGTGAGCGATCGGCTCGTGCCCTGGTGGTGCTTAACCTGCAACATCTCTGTCGGAGTCCCTGCCTGATCCCAAGCGACGTCGTCGTAGAGCTCCAGGCTGATGGCCGAGTCCGGCCGTTCTGGTCCTGCCCGCAAAAGTTCGACCAACGCCCATCGAACCTGGTGCAGATAGCCGACGGCGTTGGGCGCGGCATTGTGTGAGCCCTCAGACATAGGATGAGTTTTCCATCGCCGAAATGATCACGTCCACAGAACAATCCGTGTAGCACAAGATCGTGCAGTGATCGGTATCAAACTGGGCCCGATGAGCGTCGTTGAGCCGGTGTTTGGGCGGTCGCTGCTCACCAAGATCGTCAGCATGCTCGTGAGCGATCGAACGGGACTGCCCCGAGCTCGTTTGAAGTAGCGATGTAGGACAGAGGAACCGGCGCCTGATCACGGTCTTGATGCGTGTTAGGTGTCCGACCGCGTCGCTCACTGTTCCATCGGTGCTGGCCGGCGCCCGAAAAAACTGCGTGCCTATCCAGCTTGTGGTAGATCGTTAGGACAGGGATTCATGCGGCCGGGAGGGGGCGATGATGGCTCGGCGTCGGGGTTTCTTCGCAGAGCTACAACATCAAGCTCGGTTACGAGAACAGGAACAGCGGCGTGCCGAGCTTCAACAGCATAAGGTTGCGGCCCAGACTGAGCGTGAAGAGCAGCGTGCGCTGAAGGCCGCCCAGAGGGAGTCTGCCAAGACGGCCCGAGAGGACAGGGCACGCCATGTGGAGCGACAAAAGTGGCGGGCAACCCACTTGACACAGGCCGTTCGCGAACGGGTGGATGCATTGGCGGACCTCCTCGCGGTACATGCCACCACCACTTCAATTCTCTCCCTCGATCAACTCCGACAAGAGTTCAGGCCTCGACCGTTTGTCCCCGACCGCAGCCTGATGGCTGCGACACCCGTGCCGACCTGGGAGGATTTCGCACCGCCGACGGCAACGGGCTGGAGTCGGATGTTTCCTGCGCGATACCAACAGCAAGTTGATCACGCGCAAGCAGAGTTTCGCGAGGCACTCGTGCAACATGACCATCGGGAACAGCAGCGATCGGCTGCTTGGGCTGCGGCTGCCGATCAACACGCCGCCGACGAAGCGGTACGGGCGGAAGCGATCAACCTACTGAACGCCCGCGTGGATGCGCTTGAGAATGCCGTGGAGGCTGCAGTGCCGACTGCAGTCGAGGAGTGCTTCGAGACCCTGTTGGAGTCAACGTATTTGCCCGCAGATCTGCCTGTTGACGTCGAGGTTGCCTACCAGCCCGAGCCGCAGCGATTGTTGGTCACCCGACGACTGCCAGGAACCGATGTGATCCCGGCAGAACGCGAGTTCAGGTACTCCCCGGCAAACGACGAGATCGTCGGTGTCGCCCGTGCGGTCAAGGACTTTCGGCAGCGCTACCCTAGTCTGCTCGGACAACTGGTTCTGTTGACGATGCGGGACGCATTTGCCGTTCAGCCGACGACGTTGGTCGACGAGGTGGCCGTCAATGGCGTTGTAGCGGGTAGAAATAGGGCGACTGGTCAACCCGAGGACCAATGTCTGATCAGTGTGTCAGCGTCTAGGGAGCAGTTCGAGGGACTGGTGCTCGCGGAGCTGAATCCCGTTGATTGTCTCCGTTTTTTGAACGCTATCGTGTCTCCACACCCCTGGGACCTGGAGCCGGTGCGGCCGAAGTTCGACCCAGATCTCTCGCGTTATAAGAGAGATCCATCGCGAATTGACGTGGCAGCTACTCTCGACTCGCGACCTGTGTTGTTGCAGATGACGCCGACGGAGTTCGAGCACCTTGTCCGTCAGCTGTTCGAGGCGATGGGTATGCAGTCGTGGGTGACCCAGCAGTCGAAGGATGACGGAATCGACGCTGTGGCAGTCAACTACGATCCAGTTATGGGTGGGGAGTGCATCATTCAAGCCAAGCGTTACAGCAAGGTCGTCGACATAGAGTCGGTACGGGCCCTTGCTGGGGTGATGGAGGATAAACACGCCAGTCGTGGTGTCCTGGTGACTACGTCCTGGTTCGGCCAAGCGAGCCGGGACTTTGCCGACCGGCACCGTCGAATCCAGCTCATAGATGGATCCGAGTTGAAGTATCTGATCAAGGAGCATCTGGCCAAGGACGTAGTCCCTGGAGTGGTAAAGCCTTCCCGTCGGCGAGGCTCGACCTCCGCACCGTGACAGTCGGCGATTTGGCGCGGTCGGAGATCGATTTCGGCACTCAACGCGTCATGGTTTCCAGATAAGCCTGGGTTTCCGGATCGGCAGAGTAGATGCAAACGCCTTGCATCCCGCGGGTCAGGAGCACTTTGTAAGTGTTGCGTATCAACTCATCGAAACGTGCATTGGAGGCTCTGTGGACTGCAGGATCGTGTGAAAATTCATGCTGCGCAACCCAATTGTCGCCGCGGCGGACATAGTCGCGTCCGAAAATAACTCCCGCCCAGTCGTATTCGAAGCCTTGCGCCGTGTATACGGAACCCACTTGCCCGAATCCGCGATCGTCGGAGGCCCAGTAGTATGAGTCGGGGGCATCGGGTACTCGCTTGTCAGGCTTGGCAGTCCAGGGGCGTTCCCATTCCCCGATCTTCACGTCGTTCACCAGCATCTTCGTGCCACCCTGCGGGCTGACGGGGTCACTCCATGGCCAACAGTAGCCAGCAGTGATTCGCGCTGTGCCGCCATGATTCTCGCGTTGGCGTCGGAGCCAGGCTTCCAGTTCCCAAGGCGATGCCGCAGTACTGACTTGGATATCGGTGTGGTTGCCGAGCAGACTCCACTGGGCCGGCGGATGATTGCTGATTCCCAGTAACTGCCGGATCCACGTATCGAATACGTCCCAGCCACCATATCTGAACTGCCCATCGAGCTGAATGATCTCCAGGGCGCAACCTGCAGCCGAAGTGGCCTCGGCTATCTCATCGAGGGATCCGATCTCGCCGGGCCGAACCGCCTGATTCTCATCGAGCAAGAATACGGGGACCCAGGCTACGCTTATGAGTTCATCGATCTGACGTCTCGCCCTTGCGCGACTCGCTGAAGCGGTAAAGCGGGTTACGCTCGATTCACGAATTCGATGCGCCTCATCGCAAAGTAGAACATCCAGTTCTCGTGGTTCAGAGTTAGTATAGCTGTTGAAGTACTTGAACAGCGATTGCACGCGTGCATTTCGGCTCCCCACAACCTTTCGCATTGTCCTTGTGAAAGCGCTTGAACCGGTCGCATGGTGAACGCGTCGTCCTTGTCGAGCAAGCTCGCCCAGCAAGCTCAGCGCAATCACACTTTTTCCCGTGCCGGGACCGCCACTCACAACCACGACCGTCTGCTGGTGTTGAGCCATAGCTCGATGAAGTGCGTGAAGGACGACATCGTGTGCGACCCGTTGCTCGTCAAGGAGAACATACTGCTCTCGATCCTGAACCTCCCTGGCCGCAACTGTCAGTAGGGATTTAGTCGGTGCGAACTCGAGCTCCCGGAAATGGTTCGCAGCCTGTTGATTCTGTTCCCGATCACATTCATGGTCCAGCAAGGATCGAAGGGTTCGGATCATTTCGCTTTGTTCGTCGAGGGCGAAGGTTCGACTGAACACGTTCGAATCACCGTGCAGTTCGAAATGTCTAATATCGGCGGAGCGAGCGTTATGGATATGTGCGATGCCATTGACCTCCATGGGGTATCGCACCGCTGAAGGCATGAAATCTACAAGATATCGACAATATGCATCAACTCGAGCGGCGGGATGTAGTTCTAGTTGGCTGCGGCCGGCAATCGAAATGAGATTGCCTGCAACGGTCTCCGCTCTGGACCACGGCTCCAGTTCGATCAATACATAGCTCCATGTGCGCTTGTCCGGATGTACCCCGCAAAGAACTACATCAACGCGCTTCGGGCTCCTGGGAAGCTTGTGCTCGACCAATACCTCGACTTCGCTGAGTCCGGCTTCGATCAGGATCGAGAGTAGTGGCGTCAGCTTGCTGATCTCAGAGCCGTTGCGGATCAGGTCAAGATCTGCCACCACTGCGGATATGGCCTGCTCTCGACTCTGTTGATCGAGGAAATCAGCCAACCGATACATGGGTTCGTCGGCATCCATCGGCGACACCTTGTGATGCGGACTCGGCCGAGGGCGCACCAACGAGAGAAGCCCGGCGATTCCCTTACAGCGGACCGTGGCGTAGTCGAGTCCACGCTCCAACCAGTCGTCGGAGAGTGCGTTCCATTCGGTATCGCTGAAGAATGCGGGAGCCGCAGCAGCGAGGAACGAACGCGTGAAGGTCAAACCTCGGCTCCGGCGGCGAGCTTCGATGGCGGCTTCGACCAGTGCGCGGGCTTCGGGCGGTGCATACTGGTATCGGCTGATCAACTCCGGTACTCCTGCGAGGTATTGTGCTACCTTGCCGTCCGGAGCGCCTTTCGCCGCCGCAGCAAGACGAGGATCTTGGGTCGCGACGATCAGATCGTTGAGTGATTCTCGATCGCGGTCGAGAAATGCTGCCGGGACACTTATGTCGTTGCCGGACAGTAGTGCTCGTGCATGGAAGTATCGGTCCGGACCGGATACGGGTCGTGTGGTTAGCCGCGTCCAGTGCTCGGGCCAGAGGGTACCGAGAATCAGCACCGGCGATCGCGATGTCGTGCTTAAGATCGAGCGCACTTGCGCGGCGATGCGCTCGCCTGTTCCATCGGCAGAGTCTAGGTAGTACTGCATTTCGTTGAGCCACACGATGGTTCGAGGACCTAGGCTGGCCAATTCGGTGAGAGTGGCTTCGGCGTTGGTCGGTCCGAGTGGGTGCCAGAGCTTCCATCCACCCTCCTGGCGAAGGGGCTCCAATGCTTCCCAGCATGCGCGAGTCTTCCCCGTCGAGGACTCGGCTACCAGAACCGCCAACGCACTGTTGCCACGCAAAGCGGCTCGCGTGGCATCATCCAGCTTCGAGTCGTGGGCCCGTCGAACATACGGAGGGAGTGGCGGCATTGCGGTGGCCTGACCGTCGATCTGAATCGGCCGATGAACCTCCAACGCGAACGGATCTCTGATCTGGGACAGATCGATTCCGATACCGAGCTCCTCGAAGGAATTTGGTTGCGCTGGAGTCGTTTCGCCGGTCCACGCAGTATTGGGGGCCAAGCAGAGCTCGGCGGCGGTTCCTCGTTGAAGGGCCTTGGGCTTCGGCAGGTTGGCAGCTGGTAGGCGCTCTCGAAGTTCGCGATACAAGACCGACAAGCTGAGATAGCGTTCGGCTGAGGGAACTCCGGCAGTTAGGACATCGAGCAGCATTGCGGTGAACGCGGTACGACCGCCGCCGTTCTGTGCAACGGCGAACTTTGTCTTTTCATCGGTCGCTGTGAGTACGAATGCCCCATCGATGTCGGTCGCCGCACGCAGAAGATCATCGTTGGTAGCGAGAATCTCTCGGCCAAAGGCCTTTCCGCTGTGACAGCAGTCCAGGATGACGACGACCGGGCCCCGCGCTGCCTGCTTGATGCGAGACCGAAGTGCTGAGTAGCGGAGCGTCGTGATGTCCGCATCTTCCGCGCGCGACCGCGCATGCGTCAGATGGAGCTCGTTGTCGACGGCCACCCCGTGGCCAACGAAGTAGACCAACAGCAGATCGGTGGCGTCACGTGCCGCAGCGGTAACCCTCGCCGCTATGGTCCGCTCATCCGGTGGATCGAGTACCACATCGACATTGCGAAGACCCGTTGTGGCCTTGAGGAACTCGGCGAAGTCGAGAAGGCTAAGCTTGATCTCCTCGAAGGATGTGAAGCCGGAATCAGGTTCATAGTTCGCGGTGCCGATCAGTACTGCGCGGGAAGCATCTGGATCAGGAAGCCTCATCGAGCTCCTCGCGAATCGCTTCGATGGCCTTCTGGACCTGGGCAGCCTCAATCGCTTGGCTGCCCGTCGCGTCTATGTTGACGGTGGTCCCGTCCGCCCGGGTGATCTTCAACCGGAGTTTCGATCGGTGCATCTGCAGCCAAGCCACGATGCATGTCGAGAGCGCGCCCACAACGCCGGTGCGTCGATGATTATCCGAACGAGGTCCTCGGCACCGAGCGTTCCGGCCGCGGGCGCGCCGCGATTCATTTCTTTGGGCGTAGCCCGGAGTTTCATCGTCTTCGACCAAGACATCGAACAGTGAGTGGAGCGCTGCGACATCGTCTTCAGCGCCGTCGACAGTCACCGTCAGGTGCACGGACCGATCCTTCCCCCCATTGAGGCACTCCGACGAGTCTGCCATAGTGCTGCGGCTGACGAAACAGGCTCTGACCCTTATGAATTGGACGAGCCGGGCGAAGTATCAACTGTTTTGGATCTCAGGACGTCCATGTCGGATCCAGTTGAACCTTGGTGAAGTTGGATCTCCCAACGCAGCCGTTGTCTTAGAGCCGTTGTCCTTGATACCTCCCGCGAGCGAGAAGGACCCGGTCGAGGTGAGTTTCCCCGCAGTCCCTTCCCAGTACCGTGGGTCGCGCTGCCAATGGACGTCGACCAATAGCTGGATGAACTCATCAAGTGTCAGGGACTGTTGTGGATCCTTGTGCCAAGAAGTGGTTCTGTGCGCCACCGCACCAAGAGCTGAGAGGACGGCGGGCGATGCGATCACGGTAGCCGAACGGTTGGCGAAGGCACCTGCGAAGGCAGTCAGAAGCCGCGTGAGAGTCTCCTCGATCTCCAGTCGTGCACCTTCCGGTGTGCACCCCTCGGGGAGCCCCGGGATAGGGCCGCTGGTCTTGTCGAATCCAGACTTGCCGAAGATCATCGTAACTACGAAGGCTCGAAGGGTGGAGAGTGTCATCCACTCGGGGTCGTTCGTGCCTAGCTGACGTTGACGTACGGAGACAAGGTCTTTCAGGCTGCTCAATGTGGATTCGGTTTGGATCTTGATCTCATCGAGCAATGTCAAGGTGATTTGGGTTGCAATGTTCGCGGAGTCCGACGCGAGCGCGACTGTCTTATTGGGGGTCACTCCGAGAATGTTTCGATCATGGAAGATCTGGCGGGCCGCCACAAGCTCGATGCCGTGGTAAATCTCGACTCCTACTAGCCGCGAGTTGACCAGATCGCCCACGATTCCGAAGCTGTCGGGGTCCTCGCGGAGCAGGAAGTGTGCCAGGTGCTGAGTTTCGGCGTCGACGAGAACGCCGCTCATGTCCCATGGCAGATGAGCGATGCTGTCCGAACCGAATGTGGTTTGCAGATAGGAGATCTCAAGCGGCCGACGGACCCACAGCGCAAAGGGTGGGGTGGCCCAACGGTCATCACGGTCCCCTCTCAGTACCTCCGCCAGGTACTGAGCGTACGACTTGGCGTTCTCGGCCTTCTTGGTTGATTTGATGGACCGTTGGACTTCGTTGCGGGTTTCAGCCTGGTCTCGTTCAGCGGGTGAGAGATAGCGGAGTCCCTTGGGGTTCTCGGCCTTGCGAGGATCGGGAACGATGCGCGCCAGTTGTCCCCAGGGCACGGTTGTCAGCAGCCGATTGGTGCTGAGCTCCAGCACTCGAACGGGGTCGCCAAGTCCTCGGTTGATCTCAGCCGCGAATCTCGTACTTTGGTTAGTCACCAAGCATCCCTGTCGCCTAGGTCCACGGGGAGCGCGTCTGCCCCAATGGGTTACGTATGTCAGCAGGATAGCCAAGCAGGGCGCACGTGTGCTCAGTTTCCTACGAAATTGGACGGAGGATGGCTTCGAGTATGATTTGCTCTGCCGAGAAGCACTTTTCGTGACGGCACACTGCAAGACGTGATACCCGCAGTAACTGCGGGGACCCCCGCAGATCGAGAAGAGTGCCCAATCTGACAGTTTGTAGCTGCAGTTGGTTGCAGGCTTGGCGCTGTCGGAGGCAGATCTGGTCACACAGCCTCGCCAGGTGCCCAACCTGTGCTGAAAGTACCTCGCTCCCCGCAGGTTTCAGATACCGTCTCCAGGGCCACATAGACAGCTTCAATCATGGAGTTTGGTATGACGAGGTGGGAAATCCTGGCGGTTCGGCAACAGGTTGATCGTGTAGGGAGGGTGCGGTGAGCCTCGTTGGGCAGCTGGGTGTCGGCGTTGTCCTTGCTCTCGTGCCGGTCGTCGCAGGAGGAATCTGGCGCGCGAGGGAGGGCTGGCTGGAACAGCGCCGGGTCGAACGCGGCGAGGATACCGAGGACTCATGGGTGTTCCTCGCCCGACTTACGGCTCTTGTTGGCGAGATTCCGCTCGACACCGTTGAGTTACGGCGAATGACGAGCCGTGCGAGGGAGATCGAGGACACTGCGCCTCAAGCGATCCGGTCAACTCTTCGGCACGTGATTGATCGCCTCGACAAGTATGTCAGCGCCTGGGATACCCCCGCAGTCTTGTCTCCACGACTCGAGACAGCTCGTCAGAATGCCACTCGTGACCTCGTCAAAGCTATCGGGGGCGCTGTCGATGACGTGAAAGCCTTCCGGCGGACGGGCATGGTCCCCTCCTTCAATGCGTAGCCGAGGCTGTCGGATCGGCTCCGGACAGAACCTGGTTGATGGCGTCGACGAGGAGGCTGCGCACCAACCTGCTGTGGCGTGACCTACCCGAACAAGTTCAGCCACAGGCAGACAGTGTGGAACCGCAATAACCGCTGCGCAGCGGACTGCGCCTGGATCGGGTACTGACGGCGTTGGTCGCGTCGGTCGACACTTCCGTCACCTGGGCTGGGTGGTGTCGATCGACTCGACGATCGTGTGGGTCTATCAATATGCACCGTTGCTCCGACCAGGTCCCGGGTCGGAGACCCCGACAGCGACTGCTTCTCTCGAACCGTTCAGCTGTACGTCGCGTGCGGCTTTGTCTCCAAAGTTGCGGCGTCGCTAATGATCCTGCTGATGGTGGATCGACTGCGTCGGATCTCGTGGGAGATCTGGGTGGGGGTCTGGCCTTGGTCGAAGTGTTTCGACAGGACGATGGCGACCTCTGCGGGGTCGCGGCGGCGGGCGGGGTCTCGGTCACAGATCGCCGCGGCGACCTCCGCCCAGCCGCCGACTCGTGGACAACTGCCGTGGGGTGCGTATGGAACTTCGGACGTGGCGATCCTGCGGTCGAGCTCGCTACCTGGGCGCGTGCGGACTACGTTGGCGTCCGCGCCATTATGCGATTCTGGGATCGACAGCGTGCCCGGTGCGGACGCGGTGTGCAGAGCGGACGTTGTGCGTGTCGGTGGTTGCGGTGAACGGGCGAGGGCGAGTATCGCCACGGTGGCCTGTGTCATGGATCCTTCGATGATCAGTGGCCACAGCCATGCCTGTGTGGCCGGGATACCGGTTGTTCCGGCGAGGTCACGTAATGCGGTGAACGACAGGCTGAATGCGGCGACCGCGATCAGCACGGTCATTAGGATTGCGAGTGTGTGGATCAGGCGGGTGTGGGCGTGCGCACGCAGCAGGATCGTGACGGCGTGGACGGCGGCGAGCAATTCGATCGGCGGCACGATGGCGACAGCGGCGGCCAGCAAGGGGAGTGCCTGTGCGCGCAGGGCGGCATGGATGGCGTTGCCGGTGATGCTGATGGCCGCCGCTGTGGCGAGTTCACACCAAAAGTAGACGTGCGCACGCGAGCTCGTTTGCGCGCCACCGCCCGGACTGCTTGTCGCGGTGTGGTCGGAGGCGGACAGTTGCGTTGGACTGTCCTTGAAATCGGCGTGGATGGGCATGTGAGGTCCTCGGACGTGGTCGAATGGCGATGATCCAGCTGCAGGTGATTGCCGATCAATTGCTGCGGCGAGAAACCTGATTCAGGGCTTGGCGTGTCGACACGCCGGGGCAGTGAGTGCGTTAACGCGGTCTTCGGTGGCGGCCGCCTGGTGCGCGCATGGGTGTGCCGCGTTCACAGAGTGCATCGCGGATGGTGCTGGCGGGGAATCCGGTGAGGCGGCTGCAGCCGGCGAGCGAGTGGCCGGCAAGGTAGAGCCGTTCGACATTGTCGATGTCCTCCGCAGGTATCGACTTAAAACGCTTCGGGATCCCACGGCTGTTCAGCAGCGTGAGGACTGCGGTCTTGGAGATGCCAAAGCGTGACGCGAGCCGGGCGGTGGAGGTGCCTGTGCGGTAGGCGTTGATGAGCTCTTCGACCGTTGCCGGGCTGAGGCGCCGCTCGATTCTGCGCGGCTGATGCCGACGGACCGCGCGAGGCTGCTGATGTCGGCGGGGGCGCGCCGAGCGCAGTCCGGTGCCGATCTTGGCCCGAGTAGACTTGAGTTTCTCCAGGTCAGCGCGTTTTGAATAACGCCCAGCTAGGTCCACCTCGAGAAGCCGCAGGTCATGGACCTGCGGCTTCTCGCTGTCTGCGATCGGATGTCGGCGACCTCAACCCAATGAGCGAGTGGCGAATCAGGCATGGCGCGTGGGATCGATGAATCGGTCTTCGGGGAGAGATGCCGGTAGTAAGTTGCTCGAATATGGCTGAGCAGCCGAAGAATCCACACGATGCCTACTTCCGGCATGTCATGTCGGAGGCGACCGCCGCGGCGGGCGAGATGCGGACAGTGCTACCGGAAGCTGTTGCGGCGCACCTAGATTGGGATGGCATGGAGCTGCAGTCGTGCAGTTTCGTGCCGATGGCAAAGTGTTATTCGTATCGCTGAAGATCGGGCCCGGCAATGCCCGGTTGGGGCATGATCTGTTGCCGCTCGAGGGTGAGTTGCGTGTGTTGATCGAGGATTACCCGGGCGAGTTCGACCAGGTGATGGCGTATCTTTGGAGTGTCGGCAAGACCGATGTCGCTGGCTTTGCACCGTTGATCGACCGGCTCGGTCCGCGAGCGAAGGAGATCATGATGACGACCGCTGAACAGTTCCGCACCGAAGGACGTACCGAAGGGCGGGCGGAGGCTTTGCTCGACCAGTTGGTGGTCAAGTTCGGGGCGGTACCCGATCGGATCGTCGGTACGGTGCGTGGGGCAGAGTCGGCGCGGTTGCGCGTATGGGGTGCGCGGGTGCTCACCGCCGATACGCTCGACGAGGTATTCGATGAGTAAGCGTCGCTGGTGCGATCCCAGCTAGAACCACTCCAAACGGCCGGGTCTCCCGGCATCTGTGAGACCCACCCCGTTTTCGTACGCGCACTCACTCGTCGAACCCGAACACGTAGGCGTCGACGTATCGGACAGCCTCCTCCGGTGGTATCGCCTCTCCCGTGTCCGCATCGATACAGCTCGCCTCCAACATCTGTTGTCCGGACAGCGGATAGGCGACTCCCGTGTCGAGGTACCAGCCGCGTACTTCCTTGATGGGGATGGGCGTGCCGTTGGCGAGGGTGTGGCTGATCTCCGGAGTGAAGGTTCGCAGGATCAGACTGCTCTCTTCGCCCCGTTCGAGGATGCGCAGCACCTCGTTGGCCACGGCGGGGTGCTCGATGTAGCAGCTCCCGTCATCGCGCTGGTCGATGGCGGTCGACGAGCCATTCGCCTTTGTCAGTAGATGTCGGGAGTGCCCGGCAGATCGAACCAGCGTGGTCAGGAAATCCGTCATCGGCTGTCCTCCTTCGCGATCGCGTGCCCAGATCGTTGATGGCATTGCTGGGCCCAACGAAGTCATTCGTGGCGCGGACCTATGCGGATGCGACTCCTCTCGGAGAAGCTGGAAGCGGTGGGGGAGTTCGTCGTCTGAATGGCGCACCCGTCAACGCGTGATGGGCGGGTCGAGACAGTCGAGTGCGTCGGTGAGACCGGTAAGCCGCCGAGGCGATCCGGGCAACAGGACGGTGTCCCAGCCGGGACCTCCGACACAGATCTGCGCGCTCGCGGCGGCGCAGGCGCGCACCGCCGAGGTCAGCGCCGTGGCCTCCTGCTGAGACCACAGCACGACCGTGGCATGGCCGGGAATGCGGGCGAGTGTGTCCACGAGCGCGAACGTCGGCACGTCCGGACCCAGCATGCGCGCGCTCACCCCGCGTTCGGCCAGGGCCGCGCGCAGCACTTCCAATGGCAGCGAATGGCTTTCGCCGCTGGTGCACGCGAGGACGAGAGGTGCACGGCGGGCGGCCGGTGCGGCGGCGGTGCGGTGCAGGGCCGTGATGAGGCTCCACGACAGGGCGTGCTCGACATCGACGCACCCCTCGCCGTCGAGCTGGCGATCGACGATGGCGGCGAACGCGGGGCGGCACAGTCGATCCCAGGTCTCGACCACACCGTGGGCGCGCAGATGCTGTTCGAGCAGGTCGCACAGGGCACCGGACTCCAGCGTGAAGGCGGTGTCGAGCAGGGCCGCCACATCGGCGAACGCCGGTGCGGGCCCGCGCGCGACGGCCGCGGCGTGCGCCGGGGTGGAACCGGCGTCGATGAGCTCGAGCATTCTGGTGAGCACGGCGATATCGGCCTCGTCGTAGAGCCGATGCCGCCCGGGCCGGTCCTGGCGGGGTCCGATCCCGTAACGCCGGTTCCAGCTGCGCAGGGTCGCGGTCGGGATGCCGAGCCGTTCGGCCACTGCGCCCACCGGAAAACCGATCGGTTCGGTCGCAGTCGTCGGGCGGTCTCGCATGAGGCGATTGTGCCCGGTCGTCGTCACCGGGACCCTGCGGCCCCGGTCGTGTCGAGTTCGACGGCGAAATCGCGCAGCGCGGAGATGATCCGGAGCATGACGCGGCGGGTGGTTCGGCATCCGGTCCGGGTGGTGGCACCGGTGCCGGCCGTGCCGGCGCTGTGCGCGAGCGGGTTGCTGGTGACGAGGGGTATGCATCGAATATGCATCGAATATTGCTAGGATGGCGGTATGACCGTCGCCATCGTGCTGTTCACCAGGGACCTGCGTGTGCACGACAATCCGGCGTTGACCGCGGCGTGTCGCGAATCCCGATCCGTTGTGCCGCTGTTCGTCCTGGACAGTGATCTGCTCGCCCGGCTGGACCACGCACCGAACCGGCTCCGATTCCTCGGCGCCGCGCTGGGCGAGCTCGATGGCGAACTGCGTGCCCGCGGCGGCCGTCTGATCGTGCGGCGCGGACGGGTGGGCGACGAGGTGGAGCGAGTCGTGCGGGAGACGGGCGCACGCCGCGTGCATCTCGCGGCCGAGGTCACCGGCTACGGCGTGCGCAGGGAAAAGCTGCTGCGGGAAAGGCTTTCGCGCATCGGCTGTGCCCTGCACGCGCATGCCGCGTCGATCACCGCGGTGGATCCCGGTGCGGTGCGCCCGGACACCGGACGCGGACACTACGCGGTGTTCACGCCGTACTTCCACAGGTGGCTGGACACCCCGATGCGTCGGTCGCTGCCCGCGCCGAAGGCGCTGTCGGTGCCGCCGATCGCCGGGGACGCCGATCTGGGCGCGCTCGCTTCCGGAGGTTCTCCCGAGCTCGAGGTGGGCGGTGAGACCACCGGCCGAAAGCGGTTCGAGCAGTGGATTTCCGGGCCCGTGACTCGTTATGCCGAGGTCAAGGACTCGCCCGCGGTCGACGGCACCTCGGGGCTGTCGGCGTATCTGCATTTCGGATGCCTGTCGCCGGTGGAGGTGGTGTCACGGACCGATGTCACCGATCCGGGTGCACTCGCCTTCGTCCGGCAGCTGGCGTGGCGGGATTTCTACCACCAGGTGCTGGCCGATCGGCCCGATGTCGCCACCCGCGATTACAGGTCGGTGGCCGAGCCGTGGCGCACCGATCCGGCCGGAGTGGCCGCCTGGTGTGCCGGGCGCACCGGATATCCCATGGTCGACGCCGCCCTGCGGCAGTTGCTCGCCACCGGCCTGATGCCCGGTCGCGCCCGGCTCGTCGCCGCGAGCTTCCTGGCCAAAACCCTGCGGGTGGACTGGCGGATCGGAGCGAAGCATTTCGAACGCTGGCTGGTGGACGCCGATGTCGCCAACAACAGACTCAACTGGCAGTGGATGGCGGGCACCGGCACCGATACCCGATCGAGCCGGGTGCTCAACCCGCTGCGACAGGCCGAGCGCTTCGATCCGGACGGCGCCTACGCACGGCGCTGGATACCCGAACTCGCGCACCTGCCCGGCGCGGAGATCCACCGTCCCTGGCGCAGCGGCATGCTCATCGGAGACTATCCGCCGCCGATCGTCGAATTCCATGGCATGTGAACGCGAATCACCGGCCGCGGGTCACTGGCCGCGCCCCAGGAGATGCCGCAGGGCAGGCTCGATGTCCTCGAACCGGAAGTCGTGCGCGTCGGCGAGCAGGCGTCCCGGAATCACCCGCTGGCTGGCGGCGGCGAGCTCGGCGGCCCCTTCCCGGCCGAGCAGCACGGCCGGGCCGAAGGCGGGGATCGGCAGCACAGCGGGCCGGTGCAGCACCCGGGCCAGGGTGTGGGTGTAGTCGAGATTGCGCACCGGGTGCGGCGCAACGGCATTGACCGGGCCGGACAACTCGGTGTCCCACAGCGCGCGATGGTAGACGTCGACCAGGTCGTCGAGGCCGATCCACGGCAGCCACTGACGCCCGTCCCCCAGAGCTCCGCCGAGTCCGGCGGCGAACAACGGCCGTAGCAGGCGCAGCATGCCCCCGCGCGGCGACTGCACTATTCCGGTGCGCACGGACACCACGCGGGTCCCCGCCGCCATTGCGGGTGCGGCGGCGGATTCCCACTCCTCGACGACATCGGCGAGGAATCCCGTTCCGCGCTCGGCGGATTCGTCGAGCAGCTCATCGCCGCGGTCGGCGCCGTAGTAGCCGACCGCCGAGGCGCTGACGAACAGCGGTACGCCCGTCTCGGCCACCCGCTCGGCCAGCGCGCGGGTCGGGCCGATACGGCTGTCGGTGATCTCGCGCTTGTGCGCGGGGGTGAACCGTCCGGCGATGGACGCACCCGCCAGATGGATGACGGCATCGACGCCCGCGAGCAGCTGCGGCGCCGGGGCGTGCGGATCCCAGTGGCGCTCATCGGGATTCGTCGGCGCCCGGCGGACCAGGCGGATCACGCGGTGGCCGCCGGTGCTCAGGAACGCCGACAACGCGGTGCCGACCAGGCCCGACGCACCGGTGACGGCGATGGTGGCCTTCTCGAATCCGCGTGCGGCGGCGCGCCGGTGGGAGGCGAGATCATCGGCGATCTGGCGATAGCGGTAATCGAACATGGGTCGCAGCACGGCGGCGGGAACGGGAGTGTCGACCCGGTCGATGATCCGGGTGTGTTCGCCGTCCATTGCCTCGAATTCGTGGGTGTGCCGCCAGGGCAGCAGCCGCCCGAGCGGTATCGAGGCCAATCCGTCGAGGGAATCCGCCTCGGAGGCGATGCCGACCGGTTGCCAGGGCGGTGCGAGGCGGCTGAGAGCGCCCGGCCTGCCGAACCACTCGAACACTTCCGTCCGAGGAACCGCGATGGTGCTCGAACACTCGATGCTCACTGTTCGAGGGTAGCCATCCGAGCGATTCAAATGCAACGTTCCTGCATCGAATAACAGTGAGAAGGAGGACGCCGACCCGCCCGGCCATCGCCTGCGTCACCTACCGGCTCGATGACGGCCGCCGAACCGGGCGATAGCCGTGCACGCGAGTGGCACACGTCGGTAGGGTGACCGTTCCGCGTCCGGGATGTGCGGTTTACGGCGGCGGGGGAGTGTTGGGCACCGCGTGAAGTGAGTTCGATGTCAGAGTCTGTGCCGTTTGTCCGCACCGGCGATGCCGGGCCGGCCGATCCGGGCGGTGCCCGGGTACCCATGTACACCCCGGAATTCGCCGCCGACCCGCATCACGCGTATCGCGAGATGCGGGAGAAGTACGGGGCGCTGGTTCCGGTCGAGCTCGCGCCGGGCGTATCGGCCACCCTGGTGGTCGGATATCGCACGGCGGTGAGGATTCTCAACGATCCCGAGCGATTTCCCGCCGATCCGCGGGTGTGGCAGGCCGGGGTGCCCTCCGACTGCCCGGTACTGCCCATGATGCAGTGGCGGCCGAGTTCCCTGCGCACCACCGGGGTCGAACATGTGAGGTACCGGCAGGCCAATGCCGCCGCCCTGGCCGGGGTCGACCGATACGGGCTGCAGAGCATCGTCGAACAGGTCTCGGTCTCGCTGATCAATTCGTTCTGCACCTCGGGTTCGGCGGATCTGGTGCGCGACTACGCTTTTCCGCTCGCCTTCCAGGTGCTCAACCACCTGCTCGGCTGTCCGGTCGACCTCGCCGGGCAGGCGGCGCAGGGCTTTCGCGCGATCTTCGAGGGCATCGGCGCCGAACAGGGCAACATGCTGTTGGCCGACGCCCTGCATCAGCTGACGTTGCGCAAACGAAGCCATCCCGCCAACGACGTCACCACCCGCATGCTCCACCACTCCGCCGAACTGACCGACGTCGAGATGGTGCACCAGCTGGTCACCCTCTACGGAGCGGGCATCGAGCCGCAACAGAATCTGATCGTCAACACCCTGCTCCTGCTGCTCGTCGACGACCGCTTCGGCGGCAGTGCCCTCGATGGCAGCCTCTCCACCCGCGACGCCCTGGACGAAGTGCTCTTCAACGACCCGCCGATGGCCAACTTCTGCATCAGCTACCCGCCCCGCTCCGTCCTCATCGACGACTGCTGGCTGCCCGCCCACCAACCTGTCGTCATCAGCATGGCGGCCTGCAACACCGACCCCGAGATCCGCAGCGGCCAATCGACCGGCAACAGATCCCACCTGGCCTGGAGCATCGGCCCCCACGCCTGCCCCGCGAGCTCCCTCGCCTACCTCATTGCCCAGGAAGCCGTCGACCAACTCCTCGACGCCCTCCCCGAAATCCGCCTGGCCGTCCCCGCCGCCCAATTATCCTGGCGCCCAGGCCCATTCCACCGAGCCCTCGCCTTCCTCCCCGTCACCTTCACCCCCGCCCCACCCCTCCCCGAAACCTGACCACCCCGGCCGCGTCGATGCGGCACAACGGGAGGGCGACACGCTGATGTAGTCACCGAGCGGACAGGAACGCGGCGACGTCGTCTCCCGGCACCTGCCTGGGGGCGAAGCGCGGCCCGTTGGGGACGCACAGTGCCATTCTGCGTGACGCATTCGCCGCGCAGCACACACGCCGCCAGGTAGTTGAGCGTTTTCGAACGGCACCGAGCGACTCGGTGCCTGCCGGCTCGTGCTTGTTCGGTCGGTGACCGGAGCCCTCTTCATGCAGCGAGCTACGGCGTGCTTCCGGGTCTGGTCGGGGTGGTGAGGGCGTCGAGAGCCGCGGTGAGGGTTGCGGGAGTGCGGAGGGGGTGGCGGTTCAGGTGGGGGAGTTCGCGTTTCGCGATGGCGGTGAGGACGCCCGCCGGGGGGAGTTCGAGGAGCGTGGTGAGACGGGTCTCGTGGCGCAGGGTGGTCGTGCACAGGTCCCAGCGGACGGGGCGGGTGATCTGAGCGGCGATCTTGGTCAGGGCGTCGGCGCCCGACGTGACGGGGCGACCGTCGAGGTTGGAGAGCAGGGGACGGATCGGGTCGCGGGGGACGAGTTCTCCGATCGCGCGGGTCACCGTGTCGCGGGCGGCGGCCATGAATTGGGTGTGGAAGGCGCCCGCCACCGGGAGGACGACCACTTTGGCGTCCGCCGGACGGTCGGCAGACAGCGCGGCCAGGGCTTCGACGCGTCCGGCGACGACGAGATGGCCGGGAGCATTGTGGTTGGCGGGCACCAGATCGAGTTCCGCGATGCGGGTGAGTACCTCCTCGGGGCTGCCGCCGAGGACAGCCGCCATACCGGTGCGGTCCGCCGCGCAGGCGTCGGCCATGGCGCGGCCGCGGATGGCGGCCAGGGCAATCGCGTCGTCGGGGGAGATCACGCCGGCGGCCGCTGCCGCCGCGAGCTCGCCGACCGAATGACCGGCCACGATCGTGTCGGGCCCGAGCCCGCCCGCGGCGTGCAACGCCGCCACCGCGAGCAGCGCGGCGGCGACCACCAGCGGCTGGGTGATGCCGGTGTCGACGAGTTCGGTTGCGTCGGCGGTGGTTCCGAGGCGCAGCAGGTCGAGGTCACAGATCTCCGACCAGCGCGTGAGGCTTCGCTCGGCGCCGGCCAGCGACAGCCAGTCGGTCAGCATGCCCGGTTTCTGCGAGCCCTGCCCGGGCGCCAGGAGGGCATAGGGCGCTACGTCGAGACGGGTGCGGGCGGCGGGGTAGCTCATCGACGTTGTCTCCGCGTGAGGCATTCCTCGGCGAAGGCCAGCGACCGCAGGTGGAAGGTGCGCGCCGTGTAGCCGAGGCTGGTGTTGTGTCCGGCGTCGAGCTGACGGTCGATGACCACGCGCGGTGAATGCCGCAGCCGGGAGCGCAGATTCGCGAGGGTGCGGTCGTCGTGATGCCACCAGCGCTCGTACTCGGCGAAGGTGAACCGGACCGGAACCCGGATGCGCTGGGCGATCGCGGGAAACATCGATTCCCAGCTCACGATGTCGAATTGCTCGGCGGCCGGGATCGGCGCGGTGATCGAGCGGGCCTGATGGAAGGTCTCCGGCGGATACAGCCGCAGCGGCAGCCAGCTCTTCGTCCACGTCGCGCCGATGTTCTCGAGCCCGTCGGCCGGCCGGGCGTAACGGTGCCCGCACCCGGAGACGTCGATGCCCAGTAGATCGGGTACGCGCTGATAGGCGGCGGTGGCGAGCGCCAGCTTGCCGCCGAACGAATGGGCGTGCAGCAGCACACCCGCGCCGGTGTCGAACCGCCCGGTCAGATCGCGCAGCGCGTTGGCGAGGGTGGCGGCCTGGTTGATCACGGGCTGGCCCTCGGGCAGGGTGTCGGCGGACGCGCCGTACCCGGGGCGGTCGACGGCGACGACCGAGAAGCCCAGGGCCGCACCCAGTTCGAGCATCGACATGCCGGGCAGGGCCCGACCGTGGAAGTATCCGGCCCGCATCCCGGCCCCGTGCAGGGCGACGATGGTGCCACGCGGCGGCTGCCGGACCGGCGTGGTGATCAGTGCCGACAGCGTCGCGTCACCGCCGTCGAGGTCGATCGACCGGACCGGCGATTCCTCGACGGCCGAATGCGGTTGCAGCGGTGTGGGATTGATGACGGTCATGGCTGGTCTCCTTGGCTCACACTGCAAATCGGAGTGCCCTGGGTGATGGCCGTGCCGGCCTCCACCGCGAGACCGGTGATGACACCGGCCTTGTGGGCGGTGACCGGGTTCTCCATCTTCATGGCCTCGAGCACCACGACCAGATCCCCGGCCTCGACGGACTGACCCTCCGTGACCGCGACCTTGACCACGGTGCCCTGCATGGGCGCGGTGACCGAATCGCCGGAGGCTGCGCCGGCCATGCCTGTTCGCTTGCGCGCCTTGGGCTTCGTGCGCACCGCGCCCGCGCCGTTGCCGGACGCGGCGGCGCCGACCGAGAACTGACCCGGCAGCGACACCTCGAGGCGACGGCCACCGACCTCGACGACGACCTTCTGGCGCGGGGCCTCTTCGTCCTCGTCGATGGCGACAGCACCGGTGTAGGGCTCGATCGGGTTGTCCCACTCGTTCTCGATCCACTTGGTGTAGACGTCGAACTTCTCGCCGTCACCGATGAACGCGGGGTTGGTGACGATGTGGCGGTGGAAGGGAAGGACGGTGGCCAAGCCCTCGATATGGAATTCGGCGAGGGCGCGGGCGGCGCGTTGGAGGGCCTGGTCTCGGGTTTCGCCGGTGACGATGAGTTTGGCCAGCATGGAGTCGAATTGGCCGCCGATGACCGAACCCTCGACCACACCGGAGTCGACCCGCACACCGGGGCCGGTCGGTTCGCGGTAGGTGACGACCGGGCCGGGAGCGGGCAGGAAGCCGCGGCCCGCGTCTTCGCCGTTGATGCGGAACTCGAACGAGTGGCCGCGCGGGGCCGGGTCCTCGGTGATCGACAGCTCGTGGCCCTCGGCGATACGGAACTGCTGACGCACCAGGTCGATTCCGGCGGTCTCCTCGGTGACCGGGTGCTCGACCTGCAGGCGGGTGTTCACCTCGAGGAAGGAGACCGTGTCGCCCTGGACCAGGTATTCGACGGTGCCCGCGCCGTAATAGCCTGCCGCGCGGCAGATCCGCTTCGCCGACTCGTGGATCGTGGACCGCACTTCATCGGGCAAGAAGGGGGCCGGGGCCTCCTCGACGAGCTTCTGGAAGCGGCGCTGCAGCGAGCAGTCACGAGTACCGGCGACCACGACGTTGCCGTGCTTGTCGGCGATGACCTGCGCCTCGACGTGGCGGGCCTTGTCCAGGTACTGCTCCACGAAGCACTCGCCACGACCGAACGCCGCGATGGCCTCACGGGTCGCGGACTCGAACAGCTCCGGGATCTCCTCGATGCTGTGCGCGACCTTCATACCGCGGCCACCACC
>NZ_JBSGCY010000022.1:0-63641 GCF_053602115.1 Nocardia sp. NPDC004582
CGCGGGCTGCACCCGCATCCGCCTGGCCCCCGGCGCCGCGCAGCCGCTGCTGGGCGTCCCGGCGGCCGAGCTGACCGATCGGGTCGCGCTGCTGTCGGCACTGCCCGGTCCGGCGGCAGAACTGGCCGACGTGCTGCTCGAGCTCGACCCGGATGAGGTGACCGCGTTCCTGGAAGCCGAACTCCCGCACCGGGTCACCGAGGACCCGGTGCGCCGCGACCACCGCCGGCTCTTGAATTCGGCCGTGACCGCCATGGACACCGCCGCGCCGGTCGGCGAGCTCGCCATCGGTCTGGCGGTCTCCGAACGCCAGCTCCGCAATCTGTTCACCGCCGGAATCGGCGTGTCTCCCAAGCACTACGCGCGTATCACCCGGCTGCGCCAGGTGCTCGCCGCGGGCGGCAACACGCCGTGGTCGGATCTGGCCCACTCCTCGGGCTACTACGACCAGTCCCACCTGAGCGCCGATTTCCGCTCGCTCATGGGCGTCGCGCCGACCGCCTACTACCGTGGCGACATCCCGGCCCCGACACCGTGCCAGGCGCTGACCCGGCGTTAGCGCGGAGCGGTGTGATCAGCGGCTGGGTTTCGCTTGCGGGCCACAGGGTTTCGACGACCGCCGTGAGTCGGATGCGGGATTTGCCGAGGCGGCCGGTGAATACGCGCCGGCCCGCGGCGGCGTCGCGCATCTCGGTGGCGTCGGTGAGGGTGAGCGCGCGAGCCCGGATGATCAGCCGGATATTCCATGTGGCGGCGGGCAGATCCGGGTGGACGTTGCCCCGCAACGTCACTCGCCCCGTGTGTCGATGGCGACCGCGCCGCACCCGCGGCGCCGGGTCCGGGCACGGAAACGCCGGCCGACTCTGCTCACCCGGAGGGGGACGTGCGGGAGAGCGAATCGGCCGGCGGAATCGGGCCAGCGCCTCGAGATGGCCCGATGACCGGTGCGGAGCCGGGCAGGGGGACCGGCTCCACGGGGTCGGAAAGCGGGACTAGCTGGCGTAGGCGCGCAGGCGGTCGGCGCGCTCGCCCTTGCGGAGCTTGGACATGACCTCACGCTCGATCTGGCGAACCCGCTCGCGGGAGAGCCCGAAGAGCTTGCCGATCTGGTCGAGGGTGCGCGGCTGGCCGTCGTCGAGGCCGTAGCGCAGCCGGATGACCTGCTGTTCGCGTTCGTCCAGGGTGGCGAGCACGACGCGCACGTCGCGGTGCAGCAGCCCGGCGATGACCGCGCTCTCGGCGGAGGTGGCCTCGGAGTCCTCGATGAAGTCGCCCAGCGGAGCCTCTTCGTCATTGCCGACCGGCATGTCCAGCGATACCGGGTCGCGGCTGTGGTCGAGCAGATCGGCGATCTTGTCGACCGGGATGCCGGATTCGCGCGAGAGTTCCGCGTCGGTCGCCTCGCGGCCCAGCTGCTGGTGCAGCTCACGCTTGATGCGGGCCAGCTTGTTCACCTGCTCGACCAGGTGGACGGGGAGGCGGATGGTGCGGGACTGATCCGCCATGCCGCGGGTGATGGCTTGGCGAATCCACCAGGTCGCGTAGGTCGAGAACTTGAAGCCCTTGGTGTAGTCGAACTTCTCCATCGCGCGGATCAGACCCAGATTGCCTTCCTGGATCAGGTCCAGCAACGGCATGCCACGACCGGTGTAGCGCTTGGCCAGCGAGACCACTAGGCGAAGGTTGGCTTCCAGCAGGTGCTGGCGGGCGGCCTGACCCTCGCGAACCAGGATCGCCAGATCCTTCTTCTTCGCGGCGGACAGGCGCTTGCTCGTCTCCAGCAGGTGCTGAGCGTAGAGGCCCGCCTCGATGCGCTTGGCCAGCTCGACCTCGTCGGCAGCCGTGAGCAGCGCCGTCTTGCCGATCCCATTCAGGTACACACGTACCAGGTCGGCGGCGGGGCTCTGGGCGTCGAGGTCTTGTTCGCTGGTGCGCACGTCAGTGGTGGCGGGGCTTGTCATGACTTGCCTCCTGTCGGTGGTGTCTCGCTCCGTACAACGGGCCCGACTTCAGGAAAGTTCCCCGCCTGAGCCCTGGTAAACCGCACCTGAGCTGCGGTTTTTACGGTGCACGGCTGAGAAGTTCCTGAGAAGCGCGGATCCCCGGGAACCGGTGCCGCCGGCGGACGGGCCCTCGGTGTCCGGGTGGTTGCCGCCGCCGGACTCGAACTTCACGATGCCGCAATCGAATACGTGTGAACGGCCGGTGCCGAGGCGTCGTGAAGCGAGTACGGGATAGAACGAAACGGGGTTCGAGCGCATTCCCCGCCCGGACCGGATCGGTATCGGCGTGACATTCGATCGTGACCGACCTCACCGCCGGTCAGTGCGGGTTTTCCGCGGAAACGACGACGGCCGCCGGGTGTCCGGCGGCCGTCGGCGGGGGTGGTTCGCGGGGGTTCAGCTCGGGTGCACGAGACCGTGCCGGACCAGTCCGGCGACCACGGTCATGGCGGCGGTCTCGAAATCGGGGGTCGCCGCGTCGCCGGTCTCGCCGAACGCCAGCAGGTCGACCAGTTCGCGGAGCGGGAGCCCGTCGGGCCGCATGCCGGCCAGCAGCGCGGCCGTGGTGTCGTCGACCTCGTGCTGCCAGCGCGGCCCGTCGCCGCGGTGCAGCCGGGCCACGGCCTGCGCCCAGCCGTCGTCGCCGGGGAGATAGACGCGTTCCAGCGCGGTGGCCGGATCGACCCGGTAGCGCGAATCGAGGATCAGGTCCGGGTCGGCGGCCGCGGCGCGCAGCCAGGCCGAGCGCTCGAAGTAGGCCAGCGCCTCGGGCCCGAGCGGATCGTCGAAGCCGTGGGTGAGGTCCTCGGCGAGCAGTTCGGTGGGGCCGTCGATGGCGCGCAGGTACACGAAGCCGAAGCCGATGCCCTCGACCTCGGACTCGCGGAAGGCGTCGAGCCAGCGTTCGGCGCGGGCCTGGGCGGCGGGTTCGCGCGGGTCCAATCCGGCATCGCGCAGCCAGGTTCCGACATAGAGGGCCGGATCGGCGATGTCGCGCTGCACGATCCAGGCGTCGATGCCCCGGTCGGGCAGCCAGCTCGCGACCCGGCTCCGCCAGTCCTGGCCTTCGAGGTGGACCCAGGAGGCCAGCAGCGCGGCGGTGCCGCCCGGGTTGAGCAGCTCCGGGATGCCGGAGATGACGAGTTCGCTGGCGCCGTCGAGGGCGAGACCGGAGTCGCGGTAGGTGTGCTCGACCCGGGCCGGGCCCACCACGAACGGGGGATTGGCCACCACCTGGTCGAAGCGGCGGCCCGCGACCGGCTCGAACCAGGAGCCTTCCAGCAGCTCGATATCGAGGTCGTTGAGCGCGGCGGTGGCCTCGGCCAGCCAGATGGCCCGCTTGTTCACGTCGGTGCCGGTGACGCGGCGGCCGTAGGAGGCGGCGTGCACGGCCTGGACGCCGCAGCCGGTGCCCAGGTCGAGCACGGTGCCGGTGGCCGCGGTCGGGGTGGCGCGCAGCAGCGACAGCGAGGCGTGGCCGACGCCGAGCACGTGGTCGGCGTCGAGGGGCCGCCGCCGCATGGAGTCGTCGAGGTCCGACAGCACCCAGCGGGTGCCGTGGCCGAGGTCGAGCGGACGCAGGTCCAGGGCGGCGCGGATCTCGCCGCCGTCACGCTCGACCAGGCCGGCGGCGACGGCGCGGTCCAGGTCGACGGGCGAAAGCGCCGCTGCCGCTTCGCGTTCGGGGACCGCGTCGCCGAGCAGCAGCAGCCGCACCAGGGTGCCGAGCTCGCCGAGCTCGGCGGCGGCCCGGCGGACCGGGACGGGTTCGCCGCGGCCGAGTGCGGCGTGGGCGGCATCGCCCAGCGCCTCGAGCAGGGTGTCCGCGTCGTAGCGGACGCGGGTCAGCGCCGCGCGTAGATCGGGCGCGAGGTCGGCGAGCAGGGACGATGTGGTCGTCTGGTTCGTCGGCATGCCGAGAACTCTGCCACCGCTACCTGTGGGCATCCGGCAGTGGGCCCGGTTGCGGGTGTCCGGGCCGGACGATCGAGCCGGACACACCCAAGGAAACCGGTTGGTTGCTGGCCGCCGATCCAGCCGAATCCCGGCTCACATGTCGATGAATTCATGATCTCACCTGCGGTTATTCGCCATTGTCACAACCACTTTCGTTGCTACTGTGACCGGCATCACCAGGAGGTATCGCAGTTGACAACTGAAACCCAGACCGGCGGACCGGATCCCGACTGGCCCCAGGTCTTCGACAGCCCCGAGTTCCAGAGCCTGCGGCGTCGTTTCCGCCGCTTCGTCTTCCCCATGACCGCCCTGTTCCTGGCCTGGTACGCGCTGTACGTACTGCTCGCCGACTACGCGCACGGCTTCATGTCGCACAAGGTGGGCGGCAATATCACCGTCGGCCTGATCTTCGGCCTGCTGCAGTTCGTCTCGACCTTCGTCATCACCGGCCTATACGTCCGCTACGCCGACCGCACCCTCGACCCGGCCGCCGAGGCGATCCGCGCCGAACTGGAAGGACCGAACCGATGACCACCTATCTGGCCGCCGCCGTCGAGGGCAGCCGTCCGGGCCTCAACATCACCATCTTCGCGATCTTCGTGGCCATCACCTTGGGCATCGTGGTGTGGGCCAGCCGTGACAACCGCACGGCCGCCGACTATTACGCCGCCGGGCGCGCCTTCTCCGGTCCGCAGAACGGCATCGCCATCTCCGGCGACTACCTGTCGGCCGCCAGCTTCCTCGGCATCGCGGGGGCCGTCGCGCTGTACGGCTACGACGGGTTCCTCTATTCCATCGGATTCCTGGTGGCCTGGCTGGTGGCGCTGCTGCTGGTCGCCGAGTTACTGCGCAACACCGGCAAATTCACCCTCGGCGACGTGCTCGCGTTCCGGATGCGGCAGCGACCGGTGCGGGCCGCGGCGGCCACCTCCACGCTGGCGGTGAGTCTGTTCTATCTGCTCGCGCAGATGGCGGGCGCGGGCGTGCTGATCTCGCTACTGCTGGGCGTATCCGGCTCGGCGGGACAGAATCTCGTGATCGCCGTGGTCGGCGCGATCATGATCGTCTACGTGCTCGTCGGCGGTATGAAGGGCACCACCTGGGTGCAGATCGTGAAGGCGGTGCTGCTGATCGGCGCGGCCGCCGCCATGACCGTCTGGGTGCTGGGGCGCTACGACTTCAACTTCTCCAGCCTGTTGCAGGACGCGGTGAACCACGGTGGCAAGACCGGCGCGAAGCTGCTGGAGCCGGGTGCGAAGTACGGCAAGACCGGCACCAGCAAGCTCGACTTCCTCTCGCTCGCACTGGCTCTGGTGCTGGGCACCGCCGGACTGCCGCACGTGCTGATGCGGTTCTACACGGTGCCGACGGCCAAGGAGGCCCGCCGCTCGGTGGTGTGGGCGATCGGGCTGATCGGCGTCTTCTATCTGTTCACCCTGGTGCTCGGCTACGGCGCGGGCGCGCTGGTGGGCCCGGAGAAGATCGCCAAGGCGCCGGGCAAGGAGAATGCCGCCGCGCCGTTGCTGGCGCTGGAGCTGGGCGGCCCGGTGCTGCTGGGATTCGTTGCGGCCGTGGCGTTCGCGACGATTCTGGCGGTGGTCGCGGGGCTGACCATCACCGCGTCGGCGTCGTTCGCGCACGACGTGTACGCCAATGTGATCAAGCGCGGCCGGGGCGGCGCTGACGCTGGGGAGGGCAAGGACAGCGAGGTGCGGGTCGCGCGGATCACCGCGGTGGTGATCGGCGCGCTGGCGATCGTGGGCGGCATCCTGGCGAAGAACCAGAATGTGGCGTTCCTGGTGGCGCTGGCGTTCGCGGTGGCCGCCTCGGCAAACCTACCGACCATTTTGTATTCATTGTTCTGGCGGCGCTTCAACACCGCCGGCGCGCTGTGGAGCATCTACGGCGGACTGGCGGTCACCATCGTGCTGATCGTGTTCTCCCCGGCGGTCTCCGGGGCGCCCACCGCCATGATCAAATCCCATGACTTCCACTGGTTCCCGCTCGCCAACCCGGGCCTGGTGTCCATCCCGGTTTCGTTCGCTCTGGGCTGGCTGGGAACCGTGTTGTCGAGGGAGCACGACGACGGCAAGTACGCCGAGATGCAGGTGCGGTCGCTGACCGGCGTCGGAGCGGAAAAGGCTGTGCAACACTGATGTCCGAATTAATTGGCGGAAAGTTCGCTGAAAAGCGTTTCAGAATTTCAAGATCAACAATTTGAAGATCAAAAATACTGCCCCGCAACGAGGTTGGGCTGTGTATGCTATTGATCATGCACGGCCCCACTACGAGGTGGGATGACGGCGAGGCGGTGTCGTATTGGACCTCAACAGGCTCCGGATGCGGAGAGCGACTGCAATTGCAATCGCTTTCGGCGTACTGGCTTTGATGGTCACCGGTGCGTTGGATCGATTGTTGCTGGGTGTTTTCATGGCTACCGGTCTGACGCTCGGCTGGGTTAATGCCCGGCTAACGTGGATGTCCATCGTGCGCATCACTGATGCGGAAACTCCCAGCAAACAGAAATTGGCGCTGTCCTCGGCGTCTCGATTGATCATTCTGACCGGGCTGTCGATTCTGGTGGCATTCCTGACCCGTCCCTACGGCGTCGGAATCTTCTTCGGGCTCGCGGTCTTTCAGCTGATTATGGTTCTCCATACGGCTCTGCCCGAGGTGAAAGGGCTTCGACAGCAGTCATGAGCATTCTCGCGATACTAGCCGCCGAGGAACCCTCCGGTGAGTCCAAGATTCATGTCGGCGATCACGCCCAGGCGCACCTGCTGGGCATGACCTTCAATGTCGACACCATCGTGTCCACCGCGGTGGCCGCGCTGATCGTGCTGGGGCTGGCCTTCTACCTGCGGGTGAAGATCACCTCGGGCGTGCCCAACGGGGTGCAGCTGTTCTTCGAGACCATCACCGTCCAGATGCGCTCCCAGGTGGAGACCGCCATCGGGATGCGGGTCGCGCCGTTCGTGCTGCCGCTGGCGGTCACGCTGTTCACCTTCATCCTGCTGTCGAACTGGTTGTCGGTCTTGCCCGTTCAGTACGGTTCGGGCGAATTGATCGCACCGCCGGCGTCGGACTTCAACTTCACGCTGGCGCTCGCGCTGTTCGTGTTCCTGCTCTATCACGCCGCGGGCGCGTGGCGGCGCGGGCCGGGCGGGCACGCGAAGCAGTTGCTCAAAGGCCACACCGGCTGGGGCCCCATGGTTTTCATCAATGTGGTCGAGGAAATCGCCAAGCCGCTGTCGCTGTCCTTGCGACTTTTCGGCAACATGTTCGCGGGCGGCGTCATGGTTTCGGTGATCACGTTGTTCCCGTTCTGGATCAGCTGGGGACCGAATGCCGTCTGGAAACTCTTCGACCTGTTCGTCGGGGCGATTCAGGCGTTCATCTTCGCCCTGCTGACCATTCTCTACTTCAGCCAGTCGATGTCGCTGGAGAGTGAAAACCACTGAGCGGCTCGGGCCGTTCGGCGTTGCAGTACCCATTCGGGCTGCGGCTATTTTTCAAAACAAGGAAGTGAACAATGGCAGACCCAGCAACCGCGAGCATCGTTCAAGGCGCCCTCATCGGCGGCGGCATCATTCTGGCGGGCGGTGCCATCGGCGCGGGCATCGGTGACGGTCTGGCCGGCGCGGCGTTGATCAACGGCGTCACCCGGCAGCCGGAGGCGGAAGGCCGCCTGCGCGTGAACTTCTTCCTGACCGTCGGTCTGGTCGAAGCGGCCTACTTCATCAATCTAGCGTTCATGGCACTGTTCGTATTCGCTACTCCCGGTAAGTAGACGTCATCATGTCTCCCAGAACGGATGTGGAGGCCGCGGGGAACTTTCTGGTTCCCAACGGCACCTTCGTCGCCGAGTTATTGATCTTCCTGATCGTGCTCGCAGTCATCTGGTTCTTCGTGGTTCCGCCGATCCGAAAGGTGCTGGCGGAACGGGAGGCACGTGTCGAGGTCACGACGGCGACCGCCAAGGAAGCCAGCGAAACCTTCGCCGAAGCCGAAGCGCGCTACGAGGCCGCCCTCGAGCAGGCCCGACTGGAAGCGGCCGATATCCGCAACCAGGCTCGGGCCGAGGGGCGGGCCATCCTCGACGAAATGCGCGGCGAGGCCCAGAAAGAGGCCGACCAGATCGTGGCCGAGTCCACGGCGCACTTGCGCGCCGAGGCCGACCAGGTCGCCGCCGAACTACGCGAAGCCGTCGAACCACTCGCTCAGGACCTGGCCGGCCGGGTCCTGGGCGGGAACGATCGTGCCCGGACCACTGCGGGCCAGCAGAGAGGACGGGGGTCTGCATGATCCTCACCGATACCCATCTCGCCGAGGGTATTTACAACATCACCTTCGATTGGCCCGTCTTCCTCAGCCAGCTGTTCGGCTTCGCCGTCATCGTGTGGTTCATCATGAAATACGTTGTGCCACCGGTGAAGAAGATCATGAACAATGCTCAGGACCAGATCCGCCGGCAACTCGAGGAGAGCGAGGCGGCGGCCGATCGGCTGGCCACCGCCAAAGCCGCCTACGACAATGCCGTCGCCGAGGCCCAGGCCGAACTCGAGCGCATGCGCGAGGACGCCCGCGCCGACGCCGAACGCATCATTCTCCAGATGCGCGAGGCCGCGGCGGCCGAGGTGGAGCGGGTCCGCAAGCAGGGCCGCGATCAGATCCTGCAGTACCGCAGGCAGATGATCCGGGACCTGGAACAGGATCTGGCGGCCGCCATGCTCGCGCTCACCGAGGAGAAGGTGCGCGAGCAGATCGGGTCGCCGCAGTCGCGCGCCGACAGTATCGAGAGGTTCCTCGAAGATCTGGAGGCGCTGGCCAATTCCGGTGAGGCGCGGCGGCAGCCGCAGACCGAGCGGAAGTAGCCAACTCGCAGTTCGAGCCCGGCACCCCGGATCCGCTCCGGGGTGCCGGGCTCGTTCATGCCGGCCGGCGGCTGGTCAGGCAGTAGGGCAGGCCGGACGGGTCGGCCATGACGAGCCAGTGCTTGCCCTGTTCGACGCGGCGGGCGCCGAGCCCCTCGTGCCAGGTGGCGGTGGCTTCGATATCGGTACAGGCGATATCGGGGTGCGCGGAGGTCGGGCGGTCCTCGCCGAGGCGCTGCATGAGGAAGTCCAGGGGGAGGCCGGGGCGGCCGGTGAGGCGGGAGAACTCCGGGAGGCTGGCCGGCTTCCAGGCCCAGCCGGTCAGTTCGGTCCAGAAGCGGGATTCGGTGTCGTAATCGCTCACGCCGATATCGAGGCAGATCTGATCCAGGCGGCTGCGGTCGCCGGACGGTCCGGTGACGGTGGGTGTGAGCGGGCCGGCGGTGTCGCGGAACGGCGTGAAGCAGAACGGCATTCCGGCGGGGGAGCGCAGCACCGCGTAGCCGATGCGTTCGGTGAGGATGTAGTCGCCGTCGAGGGTGGCGCCGAGCTGTTCGGCGCGTTCGGTGGCGGCCACGACATTGTCGACATCGAGGTCGAGGTGGACGCGGCCGGGCCCGCCGGTGGACTGCATCTTGAGCGTGGGCGCGCCGGAATCCGGGAGCAGCGTGAGGAATTCGTCGTGTTCGCCGCGCGGGGCCGATCGGGTGGTGGCGGTGACTCGGGTCCAGAATTCGGCGCAGTCGTCGAATTCCGCGGCGGGCCGGTCGAGAAAGGCCCATACCCAGCGAATGGTCATGCGGTCTCCAGGGTTTCGCGCTTGCGGAAGGTCTTACGGTAGGTCAACGGCGGCACGCCCAGTTCGGAACGCATGTGATGGCGCAGGGAGGCGGAGGTGCCCAGGCCCGCGTTGCGCGCCACCTCGTCGACCGGCAGGTCCGTGGTCTCGAGCAGGTGGCGGGCGTGGCGGACGCGCTGCTGCAGGATCCACGCGCCCGGCGCCATGCCGGTCTCGGCCTTGAACCGGCGGGTGAAGGTGCGCACGCTCATATGCGCGTGCGCGGCCAGCGAATGCAGATCCAGTTCGTCGTCGAGGTGGTGCAGCGCCCAGCGGCGGGTGGGCGCGGTGCCGTCGCTGCCCGCCTCGGGGACCTGTCGTTCGATGAACTGCGATTGACCGCCCTCGCGCCAGGGCGGCACCACGCAGTAGCGGGCCGCGCCATTGGCGGCGGCGGTGCCGTGGTCGGTGCGGATCAGGTGCAGGCACAGGTCGATGCCGGCCGCCAATCCCGCTGAGGACCAGACGTTTCCGTCCTGCACGAACAGCTGGTTCTCGTCGAGGACGACGTTCGGGTAGAGGGCGCGGAACTGGTCGGCGAAACGCCAGTGGGTGGTGGCGCGGTGGCCGTCGAGCAGGCCCGCCGCGCCGAGCACGAAGGCTCCGGTGCAGATGGAGACGATGCGGGTGCCGGGGCGGATGGTGGCGAGGGCGTCGGCGAGTGCCTCCGGCAGCAGGCCGTCCTGCCGCGGCCCGGGGATGCGGGTGCCGGGGATGATCACGGTGTCCGCGCGGGCGAGCAACTCCGGGCCGTGCGCGGGGGTGACGGTGTATCCGCCGACCGCGGCGACGGCTCCGCCGCCGAGACCGCAGATCCGCACGTCGTAGAGCGGATTTCCGTCCTCGTCGGTGGCCGCGCCGAGGACCATCGACGGGATGGTCATGTCGAAGCCGACCGCCGGTTCCAGGACCAGGACGGCGACGAGGTGCGGTGCCGGCACGATGACTCCTTCTCACGGTTGGCTAGATCTTGACGCATTGTGGCATTCAGGCCACTCGTGCGGGTAGGGGTTTTCGGTCACGCTCGATCGGTGAGCGAACTGACGGATGACCTCGACCGGGAAGCGCCGGACGGCGCCACGGCCCGGGCCGAGGCGGAGTCCACCGTTGATCAGGTCCGATCCGGCCCGGGCGCCATCGCGACGGGCGGTACCGGCACCGTGTCGGCGCGTGCGGGATTGCACCCGGCCTGGATCGTGGCCGTGGTCGGCTTCATCGCATTGCTGGGCGCGGCCGGATTCCGCTCGGTGCCCGGCGTGCTCATGGATCCGCTGCATCAGGAATTCGGCTGGTCGCACGGCACCATCGGGGCGGCGGTGTCGGTGAATGTGCTGCTGTACGGCCTGATTTCGCCGTTCGCGGCGGCGCTCATGGATCGTTTCGGCATCCGCCGGGTGGTGGCCTGCGCGCTATTGCTGATCGCGGCGGGCGCGGGGCTGACCGTGTTCATGACCCGGCCGTGGCAGCTGATGGCGACCTGGGGTGTGCTGGTCGGCGTCGGCGTGGGTTCGATGTCGATGCCGTTCGTGGCCACCATCACCGGGCGCTGGTTCGTCAAGCAGCGCGGCCTGGTCACCGGCGTGCTCACCGCGGCCGGAGCCACCGGGCAGCTGATCTTCCTGCCGCTCATCGCGAGTCTGGCCCGGGACCACGGCTGGCGGACGCCGTCGATCGTGGTGTCGGTGACCGCGCTGGCGGTGGTGCCGCTGGTGCTGCTGTTCATTCGCGACTTCCCCAGCGACGTCGGGGCTCGTGCCTACGGCGCCGAGCCCGGCAGCGAGGCGGGTGTGCGGACCTCGGCTCCGGGTGGCGCGGCCCGCGCCCTCACGGTCTTGGCGAGCATCGTGCGCAAGCCCGTGTTCTGGCTGCTGGCAGGCGGTTTCGCCATTTGCGGGGCGTCCACGAACGGTCTGATCGGCACCCATTTCGTCAGTGCCGCCCACGACCACGGTATGCCCGCCACCACCGCGGCCGGCCTGTTGGCGCTGGTCGGGGTGTTCGATGTGGCGGGCACCATCGCCTCGGGCTGGCTGACCGACCGCCTGGACTCGCGCTACCTGCTGGTCGCCTATTACACGCTGCGCGGGGTCTCGCTCTTGTTCCTGCCGGTGCTGTTCGGGCCGGACGTGCAGCCGAGCATGTGGGCGTTCATCATCTTCTACGGCCTGGACTGGATCGCCACCGTGCCGCCGACGGTCGCGCTGTGCCGCAAGTACTTCGGCGACGACGGGCCGGTCGCGTTCGGCTGGGTCTTCGCCTCGCACCAGATCGGTTCGGCGCTGGCGGCTTTCGGCGCGGGCGTGATCCGGGATGTGCAGGGCAGTTACACGACGGCCTGGTTCATCGCCGGTGGCCTGTGCGGTCTCGCGGCCTTGCTGTCCGCGGCGATCCCCGTCCACCGGGACGCCCGGGCGCTCGCGGGGAGCTAACCCTGCGAGTCGGTCCAGCCTTCGATGGACTTGTGCGGTCCCGATTCCAGCGCCGTCTGATCGCGTCGCCCGTCCCAGCGGCTCGGTTCGTCGCTGGTGCGGGGCGGCCGGTCGTTGGCGATCAGGACCGCGATCCACGGCAGCGGCACCGAGACGCCGATGATCAGCAGCGACAACCACCAGTTGTGCCACAGCCCGTAGGCGGCCGCCGCGCCGATCAAGCAGGGGATGCGGAACGCCATGATGGTGATGTACCGCCGCACCCGGTCCCGATGCTGCTGCTCGAGCGAGGTCTGCGCCTCGGTGATCAGGGCAGGATGCTGCTTCTCCTCACCCGGGAAGTACCCCTGGGAGGCCCGGGGCGGTTTCGGGATCGAACCGGCGGGGTGGAACTCGACGTCCGGGCGACCCGCGCCGCTACTGCCGTCGGCCTGGGATTCGCCGTCACGCTGCATACCCCCGAGTCTTCCACTACAGCGCGTCGGATGCACACGCCGCCCGCCCCCGGCCGGGCCGACCTGGCATGATTGATGCCGTGAGCACAGATACCCTGGTCCGTCCGGAAGAGACCACCGACAACTCGACCGACAACGACACCCCCAAGGTCTTCCACTACGTCAAGAAGAACAAGATCGCCGAGAGCGCGGTCATGGGCACCCACGTCGTGGCCCTGTGCGGCGAGGTCTTCCCGGTCACCAAGTCCCCCAAGCCCGGCTCCCCGGTCTGCCAGGAGTGCAAGCGCATCTACGAGCAGATGAAGAAGGACTGACTCGTCTCGGCGGTCGGGCGCCGACGCGGACGCCGGGGGAGTGGCGGCCGCGGTCGCGGTTTCGCGGGTCATGACCTCGTACCGTGTCAGTCATGAGCGAACGCGTGGTGATCATCGGTGGGGACGCGGCGGGGATGGCGGCGGCTTCGCAGGCGCGCAGGCTGAAGAGTGCGCGGGAGTTGGAGATCGTCGTCTTCGAGCGGGGGCATTTCACCTCGTATTCGGCGTGCGGGATTCCGTATTGGGTCGGCGGGGAGGTCGGCGGGCCCGATGAGCTCATCGCGCGGACCCCGGAGCAGCATCGGGCGCGGGATATCGATCTGCGGCTGCGGACCGAGGTGGGGGAGATCGATGTGGCCGGGCAGCGGGTGCGGTTCCGCGAGCTCGACAACGGGCGCGAGGGCTGGATCGGCTACGACAAGCTCGTGATCGCCACCGGTGCGACGCCGATCCGGCCGGAATTGCCCGGGATCGACGCGGACGGGGTGCACGGTGTGCAGACCCTCGACGACGGTCAGGCTCTCATCGACACCCTCGAATCGATTCCGGGGCGGCGCGCGGTGGTGGTGGGCGCGGGGTACATCGGGGTGGAGATGGCGGAGGCGATGATCCATCGCGGATTCCAGGTCACCATGATCAACCGTGGCGCCGAGCCGATGTCCACCCTCGATCCGGATATGGGCGCCCTGATCCGGAAATCGATGCAGGGCATGGGAATTCAGGTCATCGGCGACACCGAGCTGACCGGCGTCCGGACCGACGAGCGGGGGCGTGTCACCGCCGTCGTCACCGCCGATGCCGAATATCCCGCCGATGTCGTGATTCTCGGCATCGGCGTGCGTCCCGCCACCGACCTCGCCGATGCGGCCGGCCTCCCGCTGGGGATGTCCGGGGGCCTGCTCACCGATCTCGCGATGCGGGTGCGCGGGCACGAGAACATCTGGGCGGGAGGCGATTGCGTGGAGGTGCTCGACCTCGTCTCCGGCTCCGAACGTCACATCCCGCTGGGTACCCATGCCAACAAGCACGGCCAGATCATCGGTTCCGGCGTGGGCGGCGATTACGCCGTCTTCCCCGGCGTGGTGGGCACCGCGGTCAGCAAGGTGTGCGATCTGGAGGTCGCCCGAACCGGTCTGCGCGAGCGCGACGCCCAGGCCGTCGGGCTGCAATACGTCACCGTCACCATCGAATCCACCAGCCGCTCCGGCTATTACCCCGGCGCCGCGCCGATGACGGTCAAGATGCTCGCCGAACGCCGCACCGGCCGGCTCCTCGGCGTCCAGATCGTCGGCCGCGAGGGCGCGGGCAAACGCATCGACATCGCCGCCGTCGCCCTCACGACCCGCCTGACCGTCGACCAGATCGTCGCGCTGGACCTCGGCTACGCCCCACCCTTCTCCCCGGTCTGGGACCCGGTCCAGGTCGCCGCCCGCAAAGCCGTCACCGAGGTCCGCCGCGACGCCATCGGGTAGCGCTCCCCACCCGCGTCGCGGGCTGACCCGCGACGCGGGTCGGTTCCGGCGCATAGACTGCCGTCATGACCGCGGCGCGTGAGATTCCCGATCCGTGGGCGGTGGGGCGCGCGAGGCCGCACTGGGTCCCGTCGCGAGGACTGAGCAACGGGCTCGACGCGCAGGGCTGGGGAATCCTCGCCGACCTCGACGAGTCCCACATCTATCGCGTGCTCTTCGCGCTCTCCGATATCGGCGTGGCCGCCTACGTTCTCCCGGTCCGCGTCACCGTCCTGGAGGCCGGCGATCCCGAGGTGCGGTGGCGGCTGTGGGTCGACCTCCCGCGTTATCGCGCGGCGGAGGACCTGCTGATGGTCCTGCTGCGGCACGGCCGCAAGCGACGTCCCGATCGACCGGCCCCGGCCCGCCGCCGTCGTCGTCGGCGCGTGCCGCTGGTCCGCGAACGCTGAGCGTCGGTCAGATCGCGTCGAGCTGCCCCAGCACGTCGAAAGCGCTCTCGGCGGTGCGGCGTTCCAGCTCGATCTCCGCTTCCACGGCCGGTGCGAGCGACGGATTCTCGAGCGCGAGACCGTTGGCGAAGATGGTGGTGTTGGCGGCCAGGTCGGCGAACACCAGCATCGGCTTGGTGGCCACGCCCTGCCCGAGCGCGGCGTCGAGACCTTCGCCGAGGAAGTAGAAGCGCCACAGCGGGCCCATCTTCGCGTGGTAGATCCGGTCGGTGCGCTCGGTGATGGTGTCGCCGATGCTCGCGATTCCGGCGACGATCGTGAAGTAGTCGCCCGCGTCGGCGGGAGTCGAGCCCGCCGCGGCCACGGCCCGGGGTAGGTCGACCACCAGGTGCGCGTTGTATCCGGCGAGCGCGACGCGGGCGGGGGAGGCCGCGCAGTCGGCCGCGAGCGCGAAGTAGTTGCGCCAGTGCGGTTCCGGCGTGCCGCCGCTGAATTCGGCGTGCACATTGTCGAGGAACCGGCGCAGCAGATCGAAGCTGACCCGATGGGCGTATTCCGGGTCGGCGAATGCCCGCGGATTGTGCTGGAGCGGCATCACGGCGAGCTGTTCCACGGTGTCCAGACCGGTCGCGAAGGTGCCGCGCCGGTCGGTGTGGCGTTCGAGGATCGCGGTGAGGCCGTGGTCGCGGGCGACCGCGTCGTCGAGCCGGGTGAGCACGTCATCGCCGGTGAGGGCGCTGGTATCGGAGAGCCGCGCGATCTCGTCGACCTCGGCGGGGGACAGGGTGGGCGCGCAGTCCGATGGCTCGGGCGGCGCGGCGAACGCGGTCGCGGGGGTGACGATCGCGGCGGCGGTGACGGACAGTGCGGCCAGGGAACGCGCAAATGCATTGGGCACGATGGATTTCTAGCAGGAGGCGCCGCCCGAGTACAGCCTGACACTCGTGCGATCGGGCCGAACCGTCAGGCGAGGCCGGGAAGATGCTCCAGGGGTTCGCGCTGTCCGTCGGGGGTATGGTCGGCCGATGTCGTTGGCGTGGAACGGTATTCGGCGCGCGGCGTGTCCGCCGGTCGGATACCGAGGAAGAACTGCATGCTTCCCGGGTAGGACGGGTCGGCGGTGACGCCGTAGAGCTGGGCGTTGATGGTGTACTCGGCGCCGGTGTCGGGGTCGCGCAGGCGCATCGCCGGGTCCGGTCTCCCGTAGCTGGCGGGGGCTTGGTCCCACAGTTCCCGGACGATGTCGAAACGCGAGAGGTCGGCGAGGAATTCGCGGGCCCCGTCGGCGGCGCTGTTGTCGGAGAGCAGTCCCCGCAATCCTTGGACGGCGAACCGGATCTCATTGTCCAGGTCCAGGAGTACCCGGCGGGAATTGTCGTCCGCGAGATACCAATGCAGCAGATTGACGCCGATATCCAGTCCGGGGAAGGCCCGCCGGTAATTCTCGTTGCACGCCAGCACGGTGCCCCGGATATCCAGATAGGCGGCGAGATTGGGTTCGTGCAGATCCAGCGCCTGCCGCATTTCGGTGCTGACCGCCGCCGTCAGCTCCTCGGTGGTCGGGAACGCGGTGTGGCAGAGTCCGGCCAGGTCCAGCAGGTGCCGTTGCTCGGCCGAGGAGATCGGGCTGTGCCGGTCCAGGAATCTGACGATCGCCTCGACCACCTCGTGGCCGGGATGGGTGCGGTAGCCCTTCTCCAAATGCACGATGTAACTGGCGCTGGTCCCGATGCCGAATGCCAGCCGCTCCCGCGAGATTCTTCGAGCCCGCCGCAATCTGCTCAGCAGTGCCCCGAACGTGGGCGGTCGTAACCGGGGTTCGTCGAGCGCCGGATTCACCTGCAGCATTGCGCCATCCCGCCGTGGTCGGATCAGCGCGGCAACCCATCCGAGTGACTCATATGTCGCCAAGCCGATCGAATATGTCAATCCGCCCGAACGTAACACCCGGGAAACGCCTTTCGCATATTCGACACGGCCCGAAACCCTCACGGTTGGTCAGTCGGATACCGTGGCAACACTTTTCGCTGCTCCAGCAAATATCGGACATAGGGGACATTGGAAACAATTCCCCCGCAACGATATCCAGTGCGGTGGATCAGCGCAGCGAGTAGACGTAGCGGCTGGTGGGGATGACATCCAGGTCGCGGTCGGCGCCGAAGCGGGAGATGCTGTCCAGCATATTGGCGCAGCGGCGTTCCAGTTCGGCGTCGTCGCCGCCGCTGCCCCAGTAGGCGTGCGGGTCGGACATGGCCGCCATGGGGAACAGTTCCTCGACGATGGCGTCGGCGCGGGCGCCGGCGGTCATGGGGGCCAGCACCGGATTCTGGATGTAGCCGACGGCGGCCTGATTCTCCAGGGAGACGCGAGTGTGGTCGCCGATCCAGGTCTCCAGCCATTCGTTGCGGGGCATGCCCGGGGGAATGCGTAGGATCGCGATGCGGGCCAAGGCCTCCGCCCGGGCGCCGCTGTCGGTGCGGGGCGGCGTCACGGGCGTGTACTCGTCGACCAGGAAGCCGTCGAGGCGATCGGACAGTGGCCGGAGCAAAGAGGTGACGAAGTCGGCGTCCTCGACTCCGCGCATGGTCACCACGGCGTCGACAGGCGTGTCATAGGTGCAGAACCAGAGGTCCGCCGCGGCGACGTACTCGTCACGGATATTGATCTGCAGTTCGCTGACGCCGCAGCGGGCCAGGGTTCTGCGCAGCTCGCGGTCGTGCAGATTGGTCTTCAGTTCGGCCCCCCACAACAGATACGTCAGTTTCATAGCGTCACTTACCGTGATGTGATGTGGATCATCCTGCGTACTGGACAGTAACCCAGACATTCCGCCGACGACCAGGTGATCTCGGTCACTGGGACTGGTGACCGCCGGGCTTGCGCTGGAGGGCCATCGCAAGGGTCAGGAGCGGCGGTTCACCGCCGGCGGACCGACCGGTCGAACCGCTGACGGCACCCCCGCGAGGGGCGGTCCGGACCGGTCGACGATCACCGTGAACGCGGCCTCAGCTCTTGGTCAGTGGCGAGGTCAGTTCGGCGAAATCGTTGGTGCGGGCCAAGTCTCGCAGCAATTGGACCAGATCGTCCGGGGGAGCGGTGAGGCGGCGGTGGGTGAGGTCGAGCCAGCCTCCCGTGGAAGTGATCGTGGCCGCGACCTTGCCGTCGGCGCGGGTGAAGGTATTGCGCAGCACGAAGCGAGCGCCATCGGGCGCCAGACCGGCCAGTTCCAGGGTGAGTTCGGCGGGATCGAGCAGGCGCAGTTCGGCGCGATAGTGCAACTGGTCGGTCTGGATGACCGGGCCGATGCCGCGGCGGGCGAATTCGGCTGCGGAGAAACCGGATCCGGTGAAGTACTGCATCCGGTTGTTCTCCGCGGCCGCCAGATAGGCGTTGGTGCGCATGTGGCCGTTCTGGTCCATATCCGACCATTGCGGCTGGAACAGGACGGCGAAGACGGTGCGCGGCTGGGTGTTGGCTGGCTGATCGCTCATGGGATCCATGCTCATGGCAGCCGGCCGGTCCGATCCAGTTCAATCTTTGAACCACGGTCGGTGGCGAGCGGCGATTACGCTGGCCGGATGAGCGGTTACGGTCAATTCTGCGCGGTCGCGCGGGGCCTGGAGGTGCTGGGCGAGCGCTGGACGCTGCTCGTCGTGCGGGAATTGCTGATGGGCGCGTCCTCGTTCGGCGACATTCGCCGGGGCTTGCCGCGCATCCCGAAGGCCACCCTGTCGGCGCGATTGCGGGCGCTGCGGGCCGCCGGAATCATCGACGCCGACTACCGCCTCACCGAGACCGGCGCGGCACTCGCACCGGTGATCCGGGAGCTGGCCTGCTGGGCGGTCACCACCGACGCCGTCGCGCTGTCCGAACACGACCTCGATACCGCCGCGCTGACCTGGGATATGCGGCGCCGCATCGATATCGAGGCGCTGCCCGCGCAACCGGTCGTGCTCGCGGTGGAATTCTCCGACCGTCCACCCGCCGACCGCCGCTTCTGGCTGCACCTGTCCCGCCGTGAGGTCAACCTCTGCCGCGACGACACCGGCGCGCCGGTCGACCTGTGGCTCACCGCGCCGACCGAGACCCTGACCCGATGGTGGCTCGGCGAAATACCTTGGCCCGAGGTCCTCGGCCACTCGGAGGTCCGGCTGCACGGCGATCTCGCCCTGCAGCGCCGCCTGCCCTCCTGGTTCCAGCGCTATGTGTTCACTCCGGACGCGCTGGCCGTGGCGGGCAGCTGATCAGGGCGTCGCCTCGCCGTCGCCGAGCCGCTCGGGCTCCGACTCACCCAGCAGCTCGTCCTGGAGGACCTCGAGCATGCAGGTGTTGTTGTCGAGCAACCCCAGCAGCTCGTCGAGCCGGTCGTACTTCATCCAGTCATCGTCGCGCGCCCGGGTCGGGGAGACAAGGGAAGGGCCGCGGGCCGCACTCTCGTGTACGGTCCGCGGCCCCGGCATTCACCCGGAGGTCTGCGATTACCTCTTGCGCCGGCCCCGGTTGACGAGGACGGCGATGAGCACGCCGCCGACGACGAGCACGGCGGCGCCGACCGCCGCGGCGACCAGGATCAGCGTCGAATTCGATTCCGGATCGGTCGAATTCGCCGCGACCGGTGCGCCCGGTGTCCTGCCCGACGGGGACGTGCGGCTCACGCTCGGGCCGGAGTGCTCGCCGAAGACATCGGCGGTACTCGCGTAGCGCGGGCCGCTTTCCTCGGTGCCGCTGACGGTCAGATCCAATTGCACGGGGACGGGGGTGTTCGAGCCCATCGTGGTGTGATTCGACCCGACCTTGACCGAGATGTAGTACCAGCCCGCCAGCGCTTCCTTGTGCGACTCGTATCGGTCGGCGGTGCGGTTGGTGTATCGGATCGGCGTGGTCGCCAGCGCCTTGCTCGATGGCAGCACCGTGTCACTGCCGGTGTAGGCGCCGGTGTCCGAGTCGATCTCCTCGCGGATCGGGTTGTAGAAGGCGGTGCGGATATTGGAGACATTGTCCGATCCCCGCGTGCCGTTCCCGCTGTAATCGACGCGGTACGACAGGGCCTGACCCCAGTCCAGATGCACTCGGTAGAACACGAATTCGCCCGGCCGCACCACATCGGAGTAGCGCCCGCCGCCCGGGAGGTCGGCGGCGACGGTGAACGAAGCACCGCCCGTGACCGGTGTGCCCGGCCCGCTCTGCTCGACGAAGGTGGCGGGCTTGGCGGCCGCCGCGGGCCCCGGGTCGGTCACGCCCGGCTCGATCGCGAAGAGCAGTTCGATCGGAAGTCGTTCCGGCGCACCGGTGGCCACTGTGTCCCACTCCAGCTGGAAGAAGTACTTGCCGCCGCCCTTGCAGGTGTCGGAGGGGTTCTCGCGTTTCTGGGTCGCCCGCTCGAACGACTTCGCCACCGTCATGGCCACGCCGTCACTGGAACTGGTGCTTTGCTGGAACTCGTAGAGATTGCAGTCCTTGCCGTCCGCGCCGAAGGCGCGCATCCGGATGACATTGATGTCCTCGACGGCGCCGACCCCGGCCACGCGTGGAAACGACACGGTGCCACTGAAATACGCGGTCGCGCCGTCCGGGATGTCGATGCCCCAGTAGCGCTTCTCCTTCTGGCCGATGGTGTCCAGGTACTGCCCGGGCGTGGCCACCGGGGCGGTGGCATGGCTGCCGGTGCCGGTGATCGATGTGCCCACGGCCTTGTAGTTCCGTAGTGCGGCGGCGGTGACGCGCGGCAGCGTGCGCTGCAACGCCGCTCCGTCGGCGGCGTCGGTGTAGGTGCCGCCGGTGGCCTGGGCCATGCAGGTCAGCTGCGCCCGGGCCTTGCCGTCGACGGCGAAACCGATGGTGTGCAACACCAGATCCAGTCCGCGCTGCTTCAATTCGGCCGCCACCTCACACGGGTCGGGCGGGGAGCAGGTGTCGTCGCCGTCGGAGACCAGCACGATCGAGCGCGGTCCCGAAGTCGGCAGGGCCGCGGCGGCCTGGCGCAGCGAGGTGCCCATGGGCGTCCAGCCGCGGGCCCGCACGCCGTCGACGGCGCTGCCGAGCGCGGCCCGATCGAGGGTCTCGGGTTCGTGCAGGACCTGGACGTCCTGGCAGCCGGCGGCCTTGTCCGCCTCGGTATTTCCGGTGCCGGTGCCGTATACGGCCAGCCCGACCCGCGACTGCGCGGGGGCGGAGTCGACGAACGAGTGCACGGCGATCTTGGCGGCGTCCATCATGGTGCCCGCCGGATCGGGCCGTTCCATCGATCCCGAAGCGTCCAGGATCAGCATTGTCGGTGCGTAGTCCGGTGTTTCCTGCGCTGCCGCGGGCACCGTGGCCCCGGCCAGCGCGATGAAACCTACGGCGGCCGCGGCCGCCCAGTGTCGGAGTCTTTCAGTGGTATTCGACATCGTCCTCGTCTATGGGTCGAGATTCAGAACGAAACAGACATTACGGACATTCAATGAGTGGTGGGACACCTGAATTCACGGGGCCTACAATCCCCGGCGTGAGTCTCACCCCCGCCGACCTGGTCGGCTATATCGATCGCGACCTCGACGACGATCTGGCGCGCTGGTTCCCGGACGCCGAGCCGGTGCGAATCCCGGAGGAATCCCGGCCCGTCGCACCGTTTCTCGCCCGCCTGGACGACGACCACGCCGCGGCGCTGGCCGCATTCGACGACCGCGTCCGATCGGGCCGCATGCCGCAGTTCCTCGACATCTTCGACTGGTCCTACGCCTTCGACTTCGCCGGAAACGACTGCGGCATCCTCGATTCGGACTACGCGACCGAATTGACCGACGACGACGTGTACTCCGTCGGCGCCGATGGCGGCGGCAATCTGTACGTGGTGCTCACCAATGGTCAAGTGGCCGTGTGGTTTCACGAGGAAGAGGTGGTCGAGGGTGGCACCCGTTTCGACAACCTCGACGTCTTCGTCTGGTCCTTCGTCCGCTACCGCGCCGTGCGTGCGGGCGTGCTGGAACTCTCGGCGGTGGAGGCGGATTTCCTGGCCCTGGGCCAGGACGGCGCGCTCGAACCGGGGCTCGGACTGCTGCGCCTGATGCGGTAGCCGGGAGTCAGGCGCTGGGCCGCTTGCCGAAGGTGCCGAGCAAGGCGTCGGCCTCCGCGCGCACCCGGGCGCGCAGGGCCTCGACCACCGCGGCCACCTCGGGGCGGCGCAGTGTCTCGGCGCGCGACACCAGCCAGTAGGTGAGGCGGACGCCGACCCGGTCGGGCAGGACGCGCACCAGGTCGGCGTGCCGGTCGGCCATGAAACAGGGCAGCAGGCCCAGGCCCGCGGCGGCCCGGGTCGCCTCCACATGGACGAAAACATTGGTGGAGGAGATCGATTCACGCATGGCCGGGGCGAATCCGGAGGCCAGGTCCAGGTCGTCGACCTGGAGCATGGAGTCGATGAAGTAGATCAGGGGATGGTCCGGCAGATCCCCGACCGAGGCGGGGGCGCCGTGCTCGGCCAGGTAGGCCCGGGACCCGTACAGGCCCAGCACGTAGTCGCCGAGGCGCAGGGCCTCGGCGCGGCGGAGCCGGGGTTCGCCGACCACGATCTCGAGATCCAGGCCGGAGCGTTGCGGGGACGCGCGCCGGGTGCCGGTGACGATCTCGACGCTGACCCGAGGGTGCAGGCGCTGGATGTCCGCGATCGCCGGGGCGGCCAGGTAGGCGCTGAAACCGTCGGTCGCCGACATGCGGACCACGCCTTCGAGTACCCGCTCGCCGCGCTCGCCGGTGAGGGATTTGACCGCGGATTCGACGGATTCGGCGGCCCGTAGTGCCGCCCGGCCCAGATCGGTGAGCTCCCAGCCGCCCGAGCCGCGATTCAGGACCCGTCCACCGAGCGCCCGTTCGAGCGCGGCGATGCGGCGCGAGATCGTGGTGTGGTTGATGCCGAGTTCCTCGGCGGCGGAGACGTATCGACCGCTGCGGCCGACCGCGAGCAGCACCAGCAGATCGTCGGGGCTCGGGGTGGCGGAGGTCACGCTCATTTCTGCATATTTGCAGAGATCGGTTGCGAAAGTGGTCATTGCAGCGACTTCGGTCTGCACGAATACTCTCCTTCAGTGCTGTGGGCTGCGTCACAACGCGGTCCGTGTGTGAAGGAGATCAGGCATGAGCGTCCGAGAAGCGGTGCGGCAGGCGGGAACCGGACCCGCCGCACTCCGGAGGGTGGTGGCGGCCTCCATGGCCGGCACCGTCGTGGAGTGGTACGAGTTCTTCCTCTACGGCACCGCGGCGACGCTGGTGTTCAACAAGGTGTTCTTCGCCAAGGGCACCAGCGACCTGGATGCCATCCTCGCCGCGTTCATCACCTACGCGGTCGGCTTCGCGGCCCGGCCGATCGGCGGAATCGTGTTCGGGCACTTCGGTGATCGGCACGGCCGCAAGAAGCTATTGCAGCTGAGCCTGGTGCTCGTCGGCGCGGCCACCTTCCTGATGGGCTGCCTGCCCACCTTCGCCCAGGTCGGCTACCTGGCTCCGGTGCTGCTGGTGACGCTGCGGTTCATCCAGGGTTTCGCCATCGGCGGCGAATGGGGCGGCGCGGTGCTGCTGGTGGCCGAGCACAGCCTGAGCCGGGGGCGCGCGTTCTGGTCGTCGTGGCCGCAGGCGGCGGTGCCGCTCGGGAACATGACCGCCACCGTCGTGCTGCTGGTACTGACCTCGTCACTGTCGGACGCGGCGTTCCTGTCCTGGGGCTGGCGGGTCGCCTTCTGGCTCTCCGCGGTGGTGGTGCTGATCGGCTACTACGTGCGCAGCAAGATCACCGACGCGCCCATTTTCCTTGCGGCGCAACAGCAGGCGGAGCGGGAGAAGGCCGACTCGTTCAGCCCGTTCGAGGTGCTGAAGCGGTACCCGCGCGGCGTGTTCACGGCGATGGGCCTGCGCTTCGGCGAGAACATCATGTATTACCTGGTCGTCACCTTCTCCATCACCTATCTCAAAGTGCACGTCGGCGCGAACACCAAGGTGATCCTGTGGTGGCTGCTGGCCGCGCACGCCGTGCATTTCGTGGTCATCCCGCTGGCCGGGCGGCTCAGCGACCGGTACGGGCGCAAGCCGATCTATCTCATCGGCGCGCTCGCGGCGGGAACCTGGGGCTTCTTCGGATTCGCGCTCATGGACTCCAAGCACAATGCCCTGATCCTGCTCGCCGTCATCGTCGGGCTGGTGTTCCACGCCCTCATGTACGCGGCGCAGCCGGCGATCATGGCCGAGATGTTCCCCACCCGCATGCGGTATTCCGGTGTGTCCCTGGGGTATCAGGTGACCTCCATCGTGGCCGGCTCGCTCGCGCCGATCATCGCGGTGAAGCTGCTCGACGTCTACAAGTCCTCGGTGCCGATCGCGGTGTACCTGGCCGCCGCGTGCGCGGTGACGGTGATCGCGGTGCTGTGCGCGAAGGAGACCACGGGGCTCGACCTCGAAGCCGTCGACCGCGCCGACGCGGAAGCCACCGCACCGCAGGCTGATTCGAAGACGGTGAGCGCATGAACCCGGGCGGTAACGACGAGGGCCACCTTCGCGGAAGGACGGTGCTGGTCACCGGCGGCGGGAGCGGGATCGGCGCGGCGTGCGCGCGAGAACTGGCCCGGCGCGGCGCGGCGGTGCGGGTCGCCGACATCGACGGGGTCGCCGCCAAGACGGTGGCCACCGAGATCGGCGGCACCGCATGGGAAGTCGACCTGTCCGACGTCGCTGCCCTGGAGAATCTGGCACTGGACGTCGACATCCTGGTCAACAATGCCGGCGTCCAAACCGTCGCTCCCATCACCGAATTCCCGCCCGAACGGTTCCGGACCATGCTCGCGCTCATGGTGGAGGCGCCGTTCCTGCTCATCCGCGCCGCGCTGCCGCACATGCAGCGGCAGCGGTTCGGGCGGATCGTCAACATCTCCTCCGTGCACGGCCTGCGCGCCTCGGCCTTCAAATCGGCGTACGTGACGGCCAAGCACGCCCTCGAGGGCCTGTCCAAGGTGACCGCGCTGGAGGGCGGGCCGTACGGGATCACCAGCAACTGCGTCGATCCGGGCTACGTGCGGACTCCCCTGGTGGACAAGCAGATCGCCGATCAGGCCAAGGCGCACGGGATCGCCGAACAGGAGGTGGTCGAGACCATCATGCTGACCGAGAGCGCGATCAAACGGCTCGTCGAACCGGAGGAGGTCGCCTCGCTGATCGGCTGGCTCACCTCCGAGATGGCGGGAATGGTGACGGGCGCCTCGTACACCATGGACGGTGGATGGAGCGCGCGATGACAGGGATCGTCACACCGGAGGCGGGCCACGAGCCGCAGTGGACACCGGGACTCGACGTCATCGATGACGCGCAGCTCACCCGGTTCGCGCGGTTCGTCACCGCGCGCACCGGCGTGCCCCTGCCCGATTATCAGGCGCTGTGGCAGTGGTCGGTCGATGATCTGCCCGGCTTCTGGCGGGCGGTGTGGGACTGGTTCGAACTCGGCGACGTGCCCGGTGCCGTGCTGGCCGGCGACTCGATGCCGGGCGCCCGCTGGTTCCCCGGGACCACGGTCAACTACGTCGACCAGGTGGTGCGGCAGACGCGCACCGATCGGCCCGCCATCCTGGCGCTGCACGAGGACGCCCCGCCCCGCGAACTGTCCTGGCGGGAATTGCTCACGCGCACAGCGGCACTCGCGCGGTCGCTGCGCACGCTGGGGGTCGGGCCCGGAGATCGGGTGGCCGGGTACCTGCCCGATCTCGCCGAGACGGTCATCGCCTTCCTCGCCACCGCGAGCATCGGGGCGATCTGGAGCGTCTGCGGGCAGGACTACTCGGCCCGAGCCGCACTGGACCGGCTCGGGCAACTGGAACCGACCGTACTGATCACCGCGGACGGCTACCGGTACGCGGGGAGAACCCACGACAAGCGCGACGAGATCGCCGCCTTGCGCACCGGATTGCCCACCCTGCGGGCGACCGTGGCCATCTCCCGGCTCGGGCTCGTGGTGAACGGCGCCCTGCCCTGGGACAGCGTCGCGTCTCTCGAGTACACCGGTCCCGGAATCGACACCGTGGCAGTGGATTTCGACCACCCGCTGTGGGTCCTGTACTCCTCGGGCACCACCGGGAAGCCGAAGGGAATCGTGCACGGGCACGGCGGCGTGCTGCTGGAACACTTGAAATCGCTGTCCCTGCAATCGGATATCGGGCCCGAGGACACCTTCTTCTGGTACACCAGCCCGTCCTGGATGATGTGGAACTACCGGGTCGCCGGATTGCTGGTCGGGGCCACCATCGTCTGCTACGACGGCAGCCCTGCCCACCCCGCGCCGGACGGGTTGTGGCGGTTGGTGGCCCGCACCGGCACGACCGTGGTGGGCACCAGTCCCGGATACCTGCTCGCCTGCGAGAAGGCCGGCGCGGTGCCGGGACGCGACCATGACCTGTCGGCCCTGCGATCGGTGGGCGTCACGGGTGCGGCACTGCCGCCGTCGTCATCACTCTGGGTGCGCGACACCGTGGGCGAGCACGTGTCGGTGTCCTCGATCAGCGGCGGCACCGATGTGGTGTCGGCCTTCTGCGGCGGTGTGCGGACGGTGCCGGTGTGGCCCGGGGAGCTGTCCGCGCCCTATCTCGGTGTGGCGCTGGACTCGTGGGACGAACACGGCCGCCCCACCCGGGGCGAGGTGGGGGAGTTGGTGATCACCGCACCCATGCCGTCGATGCCGCTGCGATTCTGGAACGACCCCGACGGTTCCCGCTACCGCGAGGCGTACTTCGACGCCTACCCCGGGGTGTGGCGGCACGGGGACTGGATCACCCGCACCGAGCGCGGCAGCGTCATCGTGCACGGCCGTTCGGACTCCACCCTCAACCGCAACGGGATTCGCATGGGCAGCGCGGACATCTACCGAGCCGTGAGCGCCCTGCCCGAGATCGCCGACGCGCTGGTGCTCGGCGTCGAGCAACCCGACGGCGGTTACTGGATGCCGTTGTTCGTCGTGCTCGCCGACGGCGCCGAGCTGACCGACGCGGTGCGCGACCGCGTGAATACGGCCATCCGCGGCGAACTCTCGGCGCGGCACGTCCCGGATGAGATCATCGCCGCCCCGGGCATTCCGCACACGCGGACCGGCAAGAAACTCGAAGTCCCGCTGAAGAAGCTGTTCCAAGGCCGGGATCCCGACGAGGTCGTCGCACGCGAGGCCGTCGACCGCCCCGAACTACTGGACTGGTTCGCCGCCCTGCGGCGCGGGTGACCGGCGCGACTGCCACCAGTGGCGGAACTGATCCATCCGGGTGGCGCGGGCGGGCCAGAACTCCTCGACACTCGCGTTGAACTCCGCGCCCAGGATGACCGCGAACCCGAGGAAGAAGGTGAACAGCAGGAAGGCGATGGGGGTGGCGAGCGCGCCGTAGGAGATGCCGGTGCGGGTGACCCAGGCCAGGTAGCGGCGCAGACCCTCGCTGGCGGCCATGAAGAACACCCCCGCCACCAGCGCCCCGCCGAAGAGACGATGCCAGGGCAGGGTGCGGTGCAGGGCGGTCTTGTAGAGGAACGTCAGGCCGACCATGAGCAGCAGACCGGTGCCCGGGTAGTAGAAGGCGTCAATCAGGCGCAGGCCCGGTTCGCGCCAGGCGTGCGGGAGGACCCGGCCCATGAGGGTCGGTCCCAGCGCGATCAATGGCAGGACCAGCACCGCCACCATCAGGAAGCCGACATACAGCAGCAGTGCGTAGGTGCGCTGCCACACCGGGTGACGCGCGGTAGCCTGGCCGTGCGCGGCGGTGATGGCGTCGACGAAGGTCGCCATGGCCGAGGACCCGGCCCACAGCGACAGCAGGAAGCCGACCGACAGCACCCCGGCGTGCCCGCGTTGCAGCACGTCGTTCACGGTCGGCTGGACCAGGGTGTCGACCACGCTGGGGCTGAACGCCTTCCGCGCGAAGCTCACGATCTTGGACTGCACGATGTTCACCGTGTTCGGCCCGAACCAGTGCCCGACATAGCCGAGGCTGCCGAGCAGACCCAGCAGCAGCGGGGCCAGCGACAGCGTCTGCCAGAAGGCGGCCGCCGCGGATTTGGCGAAGATGGAGTCGCCCCACGCCTTGACCGCGACATGGGTCACGAGCTGCCGGACGCGGCCCCAGCAGGTGGCGGCGAGCACGACGGGGGTGCCAGGCGGGGACGCGTCGGCGTGTTGCGGAGATTCGTCGTGCGCGTTCATCGTGGCCTAAGCATCGCCTACCAGGGCTTCGAATGGGATGGGACCCGCAATGTGTCGTGCGGCACTCGAAGGGGCTGTGTCGGATTGGAAAGCAGTCGGTCGCACTCGCTAATCTCTTCCGAGTGACTTCGGGTGGTGGCGGTTCGCTACGTGCATGGCAACGCAGGGCGCTGACGAAGTATCTGACTGCCAAGCCACGGGACTTCCTCGCCGTCGCCACGCCCGGCGCGGGTAAGACGACCTTCGCGTTGCGGGTGGCCGCCGAACTGCTCAACGACCGCACGGTCGACCAGGTGACGGTGGTCGCGCCCACCGAGCACCTCAAGCACCAGTGGGCGGCGTCGGCCGCGCGCACCGGCATCCAGCTGGATTCGAACTTCTCCAACTCGACCGGCTCCACCTCGTCGGACTATCACGGCGTGGTCGTCACCTACGCGCAGATCGCGTCGCATCCGTTCAAGCACCGGGTGCGCACCGAGAACCGCAAGACGCTGGTGATCATGGACGAGATCCATCACGCCGGCGACGCCAAGAGCTGGGGTGAGGCCGTCGAGGAGGCGTTCAGCGACGCCACCCGCCGCCTGCACCTGACCGGCACGCCGTTCCGCAGCGACGACTCCAAGATCCCGTTCATCACCTACGAGGCCGACGAGTCCGGTTTCGAGAAGTCACGCGCCGACCACACCTACGGCTACTCCGAGGCGCTCGCCGACGGCGTGGTCAGACCCGTGGTGTTCCTCGCCTACTCCGGCGAGGCGCACTGGCGCGACAGCGCGGGCGAGGAGTACTCGGCGCGACTGGGCGAACCGTTGAACGCGGAACAGACCGCGCGGGCCTGGCGCACCGCCCTGGACCCGGCCGGCGACTGGATGTCGAAGGTGCTCACCGCGGCCGACACCCGGCTGCGGCAGCTGCGCGCCACCGGCATGCCCGACGCGGGCGGCCTGGTGATCGCCACCGACCAGGAGAAGGCGCGCGACTACGCCGAACTGCTGGAACACATCTCGGGCACCAAACCGACCATCGTGCTCTCCGACGACCCGGACTCCTCCGATCGCATCGGCGAGTTCAGCAACAACACCGACCCGTGGATGGTCGCGGTGCGCATGGTGTCCGAGGGCGTCGACGTGCCGCGCCTCGCGGTCGGCGTGTACGCCACCAGCGCCTCCACCCCGCTGTACTTCGCGCAGGCCATCGGCCGTTTCGTGCGCGCCCGCAAGGCCGGCGAGACCGCGAGCGTGTTCCTGCCCTCGGTGCCGGTGCTGCTGGACCTGGCCGCCCAGCTGGAGTTGCAGCGCGACCACGTCATCGGCAAACCGCACCGCGAGGCCAACGGCCTCGAGGACGAACTGCTCATCGACGCCAACAAACAGAAGGACGAGCCGGGCGAGGAGGAGAAGAAGTTCATCGCCCTGGCCGCCGACGCCGAACTCGACCAGGTCATCTACGACGGCGACTCCTTCGGCACCGCCACCTTCTCCGGCAGCGACGAGGAAGCCGACTACCTCGGCATCCCGGGCCTGCTCGACGCCGACCAGATGCGCGCCCTGCTGCGCGAACGCCAGTCCCGCCAACTCCAGGACCGCAGCGCCGCCGCCGAGGCCCGCCCGTCCGGGGCCGGTGTGGAGGCGGCCGCCGAACGCGCCGCCACCGCCGACCGACTGGGTGAATTGCGCCGCGAACTCAACAGCCTGGTCGCCATGCACCACCACCGCACCGGCAAACCGCACGGCGTCATCCACGGCGACCTGCGCCGCGAATGCGGCGGCCCGCCGACCGCATTGGCCACGGCCGATCAACTCTCGCAGCGGATCGCGGCCCTGCGTCGGGTCTGAACCGGGGGCGTCCCGCGCCCGGCAGGGAAGAGAGCGCTTGTCGCCGACCGCGTCCCGACACGTCCGTGACCGTGCCGCATCCGATCGCAGCGCGATCTCGGTCGGCATCCACCGCATTCGCGTACCCGGCAGATCTCGGTGACGGTGTTCGTCGCCGGCTGATCGAGACGCTGGCGCACAGATGGGCGACGCGTCGGTCGAGCCGGATGGGACGAGCGGCACCGCCGGTGTGAACGTGGCAGACGGGTTGGTGAGACTGGGCCTGGTTCCCGGGGAGAGGACCGCGCGAGCACTGCTGGTCCGTGACGAGAGAGCTGCTCGCGGACCGCATCCCGCCCTGGTGGCGTGGCTAGGCGATCTGCAGTTCGACGACGACGGGGTCGCCCGCGGCGAGGCTCTCTGCGGTCCGAACCGCCTTCTTCACCGGTAGGACATAGGTGCCGCGCTTGCTGTCGGGGAAGATCGAGGTGGACCAATGGCTGGTTCCGACGGTGACTTTCACCTTCACCGAACCGAATCCGGCCGCAGTGTGGCCGTAGAGTTCGTCGATCTCGTCGGTGACGGCTTCGGGCAGGCTCACGAAATGCCACGCGGCCTGGGCCTCCCATTCCCAGAGCTCGGCGGTGAACGTGTACGTGGACTTCGCCATACGCCGACGATAGCCACGGGGTCCGACAAACCAGGCTCGACAGCGCGGGCCCGTTAGGTCAGCGCGCGAAGTAGCGGGCTGGGGAGACACCGACCTCGCGGTGAAAGGCGGCGACATAGGCGCTCGGGGTGGAGTACCCGACGCGGGCTGCGATCCGGGCGACCGGCAGGCCCGACCCCAGCAGCGGCAGCGATGCGGCCAGGCGGAGCTGGGTTCGCCACTGGCCGAATGTGACTCCGGTCTCGGCGAGGAAGCCCCGCGCTCACCGGCCTCGAGATCGACCCGGCCCTGGCGGCCCGCCTGCGCACCCGCAAGGCCGACAAGATGCGGATCATCGAGGGTGACGCCACCGCGATGCCGTTGCCCGACACCGAGTTCAGCTCCGTGGTCAGCTTCACCATGCTCCACCACGTCCCCACCCCCGTCCTCCAGGACGACCTCTTCGCCGAGGCGTTCCGAGTCCTGCGCCCCGGCGGCGTCTTCGCCGGCAGCGACGGCCTCGACCGCCCCACCTTCCGCCTCATCCACCTCGGCGACACCTGCGTCCCGGTCCCGCCCGAGACGATGCGGGCCCGCCTCACCCGCGCTGGTTTCACCGACATCGAAGTCCGCAGCGCGGCAACCTACTTCCGATTCCGCGCCCGCCGCCCCGAATAGGCCGGACCGCCGCAGCGGCCCGGCCCCGGGGCCGCGACATGGCCGTCCGCGCCGGCGAGAGCGACGCCCCGGCCGATCGGTTTGGACGGCACCAGTAGATCCAGACGCGCCGGCGAAAGAGTCAGGTGCGCACCGCGTGTGGCTGAACCCGGTTCCACGCCCCTTCGTCCAGGCGCGACGAAGTCCTTGCTCAGCCGAAGAACACCGCTGGGTCGAGTGCGTCGATGGGGGTCCACCGGGGGATCGACACGGGGGCGTCGTCCTCGTGCTCAGCGGGCGGGGCGCTGCGGTAGCCCTGGAGATCCACGGCCAGCCAGGGGTTTTCGTCGACCAGCCGGACGACCGCGTAGCAGGTGGCCAGCATGTGCAGGCAGCGGGCGTTGCGGGCGCGGCAGGAGCAGTCGGTGGCCGCGAGGATCGGGGTGACCGAGATGCCCGCGGCGACCACGGCGGCGTGGAGTTCGTCGCTGAGGGTGAGAGTGTCGGCGGGGACCACGGCGGCGATGGCGTCGATGGTGGCGCGGGGGAACGCGGTGAGTTCGAGGTGGGTGACCGAGGCTTCGGAGCCGCGGTGGATGTGGGCGCGGACCACGGTGCCCTCGATCTCGGTGCGGACGCCGTTGTTGCGGGCGATGCTGCGGGCGCGGGGGAGCAGCGGCTCGGGTTTGGTGAGGTTCAACGGTTCCGCGAGCCGGACCCAGTCCCTGCCCCAGGCGGTGTATCCGAATTCGTTGTCGGCCATGTCAGTTCCCCCGCTTCCGGCGCAGCAGTTCCATGAGTCGTTCGTCGTCGAGGCGGGCGAGTTCGGCGACTCCGGCCTCGTCGGTGAGGTCGGTGAGCGCGGACTTGCGGTCGTGCATGCCCGCGATGTGCTCCTCGATGGTGGTGCCCGAGGTGAGGGTGGTGACGGTGACGGTGCGGGTCTGCCCGATGCGGTGCGCGCGATCGGAGGCCTGCGCCTCCACGGCCGGATTCCACCAGCGGTCGTAGTGCACCACGTCGGCGGCCCGGGTCAGCGTCAGGCCGGTGCCGGCGGCGCGCAGGCTCAGCACCAAGATCGGTGGGCCGTCGGGGGATTGGAAGCCGGAGACGATCTCGGCGCGCTGCTCGGCGTTGAGTCCGCCGTGGAAGAACGGCACCCGCACGCCGAACTCCTCGGCGCAGTGCCGCACCAGCAGTTCGCCGGTCTTGCGGTACTGGGTGAACACCAGGGTGGGCGCGTCGTTGTCGAGATTGCCGGCCAGGATGTCGGAGCAGACGTCGAACTTGCCGGAGCGCCCGGCCAATTCGTCCAGGTCGCCGGTGATCAGCCCCGGATGGTTGCACACCTGCTTGAGTTCGGTCAGCACCGCCAGCACCCGGGTGTGCCGTTGCGCGCCGCTGCCGAAGCCCGCGGCCTCGGCCCGGTCCAGCAGCTGGTCGTAGATCCGTTCCTGTTCCGCGGTCAGGTCGCACATCAGATCGGTGTGGATCTTGGGCGGCAGGGTCGCGGCGACCTGGGTTTTGCGGCGGCCCAGCACAATCGGCTCCAGGGCGTCGCGCAATCGCAGCACCGCGCTCGCCGAGCCCTCGCTGATGGGCCGCACGAACCGCCGCCGGAACTGTGCCTTGTGGGTGAACTCGCCGGGCACGACCAGGTTCAGCAGCGCCCACAGTTCGTCGAGGTGGTTCTCCACCGGCGTACCGGTCAACGCGATGCGCGCGTCGGCGGGAATCGCCCGCGCTGCCTTGGCGACCTGGGTACGCGGATTCTTGAGCATCTGCGCCTCGTCGAAAACGACGCTCGCCCAGCGCCGCCCGGACAGGGCCGCGCCGTGCCCGCGCAGGGTCGGGTAGCCGGTCACCACGATGACACCCGCTTCCGCGTCCGGGGCCTCGCCGCCGCGCCAGGCCACGGCCCGCAGTCCGGGCGCGAATCGGTCGATCTCATGCGCCCAGTTGCCGACGAGTGAGGTGGGACACACCACGAGTTGTGGCCCGTCCCCGGCCTTCCCGAGGAGGTAGCCGATGGCCTGCACGGTCTTGCCGAGGCCCATCTCGTCGGCCAGCACCGCGCCGCCGTGTGTGGCGGTCGTCTCACGCAGCCAGCTGATGCCGCGCGCCTGATACGGCCGCAGCTCGGCCTTCAGCCCGGAGCGCAGCTCGGCGCTCAGCGCCAGAGTGTCGCGCAGCGCCCGCAGGGTCCGGGCCGCGGACACCACGGTCGTTCCGGTGGCATTGGGGACGGCGTGCGCGGCCGTGGGCAGCAGCCGGGTCTCGATGTCGGCGTCGAGGGCCTCGCGTAGGCGATGGATCGAATCGCCGGGATTGTCGATAGCGAGAGTGCATAACCGTTCCGGTTCCACCAGAGCGCATTCCACGTCCGTGACGCCGATCCCGTCGCGGTCCGGGACGGCCAGGGCCAGGGTCTGCGTCTCGCCCAGTCCGCGCGGCGCGCGTCCGGGACCGTGGCCGGTCCACGTCCAGAGCGCGACCATATGACGATCCTGCAGGTAGGTGGCTTGTGAGGTCTGCGGCACCCATCCGTTGTACTCGGCCGGGCCCGCCGGGCGCACATGACGCTTCTCGCGTTGCGCGCAGCACTTTCACGTGTCTTCGGCCACAGTTGTGACCGCTACCACGTCTTATAGCGCCCATGCATAGCAACAGCGGGCGACCTGCCGGTCGCCCGCTGTGGGGGTTTTCTGTTGGGAAGATGGAATTGTCGAGAGTGGGAGGAGCTGTTACAGCGCCGGTGCCGACTCCGAGTCGATCACGGCCTCGAGCTCACGAAGACGGTCCATGTGCTCATTGGCGTGATGCTGGCAGAAGAGCAACTCTCCACCCGCGGGCAAGGTAGCGCGCACGCGCGCAGCCGCCCCGCAGCGGTCGCAACGATCGACCGCGGTCAGTGGGGTGCTTGTCAGGGTTCCTGGCATGACTCCTCCGTCCTGGCTCTGGGTGTTCACGCACCGTTCGCCTGGTGTGGGGGCCCGCGGACCATTCCGCGAACCTCGCTACCGCTACTTCCCAGCAGTGGCTTGTTGACTACTCTGTCAGACGTTCGGCGAGAGGACTTTGTTCCCGTGCAGTTTCCCGTGTGTTTTCAGTAACACGACCTGGGATTTCGCTGAAAGCGAACAGGTCCTGGTGACCGCTCGCGGGGACGGTGAAACCTCCCGTTCGAATACGCTGATCGAGTTGTCTATCGGGAGACTACCCGGGCGCACCCACACTCACACTCCGATTGGCCGTCGTGCCCTGCGCGCCAGCAAACCGTAATCAAGGCGGCTGAATCGGTGACCGGGCCGCGACCGGCGCGACCTCGAGTTCACCTGGGGCTTCGATACCGTCAGGGGGTATGCCCTTCCTGCATCGTTCGCCCATCGCGAACGGCCGCTCCGCCCGGCGTGTTCAGAACCAGGATTCGTCGAGTTCCACGGTGGTGCGATCGCCGGAGTCGAGCAGGTCGAATTGCGGTGCGGTGCGGGGGAGTTCCCAGCGGAAGAAGTACCGGGCGGCCAGTCGCTTGCCCTGGCCGAAGGCCGACTCGGGCAGGGCGTGGGCGGCCACCGCCTGCTCGAGCCAGATCCAGGCCAGCACCACATGGCCGAACGCCTCCAGATAGACCGCCGAATTGGTCAGCGCCGCTTCGGGGTTGCCCGTGCCCCACAGGCCCGCCGTGGTGGCGGCCAGCCGGGACGCGGCGGCCTCCAGGGCGGCGGCGAACCCGGCCAGCTCGGCGTCGCCGGTGCCGCGGGCCGTGGCGACGGTGACCGCCATCGTCTCCAGCAGGGCCGCCAGGGCCGCGCCGTTGTCGAGGGTGACCTGCCGGCCGAGCAGATCCATGCTCTGAATGCCGTGGGTGCCTTCGTGAATCGGATTGAGGCGATTGTCGCGGTAGTGCTGCTCCACGTCGTAGTCGCGGGTGTAGCCCGCGCCGCCGTGGATCTGGATGGCCAGGTCGTTGGCGGTCAGGCAACACTGGCTGGGCCAGGACTTGGCGATCGGGGTGAGGATGCGCAGCAGCGTGCCCGCCCGCTCCCGGCCGGATTCGGTTGCCGCGGTGCGGTGCTCGTCGACCAGCTTGCCGCAGTAGAGCTGCAGCGCCAGCGCGCCCTCGGCATACGCCTTCTGCGCCAGCAGCATGCGCCGCACGTCAGGATGCTCGATGATGGGGACCTGCGCGCCGCCGCGGGCGCTGACCGGGCGGCCCTGCGGGCGGGTGCGCGCGTAGTCGAGAGACTTCAGGTAGCCGGTGTAGCCGAGCGCGGTGGAGTCCAGGCCGACCCCGATGCGGGCCTCGTTCATCATCGTGAACATCTGCGCCAGACCCTGATTCGGTTCGCCCACCAGATAGCCGACCGCGCCCGGCTCGCCGCCCGGGGTGAAGTTGCCGTCGCCGAACACCGGCGCGGTGTTCACCGTGCCGCGCCAGCCCATCTTGTGGTTGATGCCCGACAGCGCGACATCGTTGTGCACGGTCGGGTTGCCGTCGGTGTCGGGCAGGAACTTCGGCACCACGAACAGCGAGATGCCGCGGGTGCCCTCCGGCGCGCCCGGGATGCGGGCCAGCACCAGGTGCACGATGTTCTCCGAGAGGTCGTGGTCGCCGCCGGAGATCCACATCTTGTGGCCGAACACGCGGTAGGAGCCGTCCGCGGCCGGTACGGCCCGGGTGGTGATGTCGGCCAGGCTGGACCCCGCCTGCGGCTCCGACAGCGCCATGGTGCCGAAGCTGCGACCCTCCAGCATGGGGCGCACGTAGGCGTCGATCTGCTCCGGGCTGCCGTGCGCGGCAAGCAGATTCGCGTTGCCCGTGGTGAGCAGCGCGTAGGCGGCGGTGCCGACGTTGGCGGCGTGGAACCACGACATGCACGCGGTGTAGACCGAGTGCGGCAGCTGCATGCCACCGACCTCGTAATCCATTGCCGCGCCGATCATTCCGGCGTCGGCGAAGGCTCGCAGTGCCTTGCCGACGGCGGGGATGATGTGCACGCGCTCGCCGTCGAAGGTGGGCTCGTGCAGGTCGCTGTCGCGATTGTGCGGGGCGAAGTAGGTGGTGGCCAGGTCCTGGCACAGGCGCAGCACCTGGTCGAAGGTGTCGCGGGAGTGGTCGGCGAAGCGGTCCCGGGTGGTCAGGGACTCCACGTCGAGCCAGTCGTAGAGCAGGAACTCGAGGTCGCGCGCGGACATGATGGTGGAGGGGTTCATGGTTCCTCGGACGGTCGGGTACGTGAAGTCGTACCTGCCGGTCTACCAGATGGCCCGTGCACTCCGCTGACCAGCGTCGACGCGCCGGAACCTACCGGACCTGACTCGGGGTCGGTAGGGGGTTCCGGTAACTTCGCGCGGCGCCGTCAGGACCGCACCGCGTGGCGGCCGCGGTGGGCGCGGCCGAAGTGGCCGGGCGACTGGCCCTTCCAGGTGCGGAACGCCGAGGCGAACGCGGAGACGCTGGCGTAGCCGAGCCGGTCGGCGGCCTGTTCGACGGTGAGCCCGGCGATGAGCAGCTCCTCGGCGAGCATGCCGACCGTCTCCAGGCTCAGCTCGCGGAAGGTGGTGCCCTCCTCGGCCAGGCGGCGGCGCAGCGTGCGCACGCTGACGTCGAGGTCGGCGGCGATGCGGGTCTGGTCGGCGGAGCCCCCGTGGCGGATGAGCAGCTGGCGCACCCGCCCGCTCAGGCCGCTGCGGCTGCGCCGGGACTCCATCAGGTCGGCGCACTGCTGCTCGTAGAAGCGGGCGGTGGACAGATTCGCCTGGGGCAGCGGGGTTTCCAGGGTGGCGGCCTGAAACTCCATGCGCGACCGCGGCATCGAGAAGCGCACGTCCTCGACGCCGAAGACCGCGCCGAACATCTCGTAGATGGGGTGGGCGTCGATGTAGAGCTCGACGCGCACGGCGGGGACGCGGATCGGGATCAGGTCCTGCTGGACCGTGGCGATGGCCGCCAGATCCCGCTCCAGGGCGAACCGGCGGATCTCCGGGGGTAGCGCGCTGTCGTCGCGCTGGATCCACACCTGGGTGTCGCGGGTGTCGATGGAATGGCGGGCGGTGGTGAAGGACAGGTCCGCGTAGCGCAGCGCGATGTCCATCGCGTGCCGCAGACTGGCGCTGCTCATCAGCGCGAAGCCGAGCACGCCCATGGACGGCGGGTGGCACAGCAGCCCGGCGAGCAGTCCCATCCCGGGTTCGTCGTCGGTGGCGGCGACGACATTGGCCATGACGGAGTATTCCTGCGCCATGGTGATTTCGGTCGACGGGTCGCGCAGGGCGGGTTCGCGGATGCCGCTGCCGCGCAGCACCTCGGCCAGTGGAATGCCGCGGCCCACAGCGAAATCGGCCAGCAGCGCGGTGCTGGTGATGGAACGAATCTGCGCCAACTCTTCCGTCACTCAGGCAGTCTCGCAAACTTCGGGCGTCCGCACTGCCGTTACCGGCCGGTAAGTTGCCTGGGTGCGGCCCATATTCGCCGATTCGTGGCCGATTGTGAGCTGGCCGCCCGAAACCCGCACCCATACGGTGAGTTTCATGCGCACCGCGCGGTACACACCGTCGCGGGCGCCGGACGCCGGAAAGGTCCGCCCGCTCATGCTCACCGTTTTCGCACCCGCCGACGGCCGGATCGTGGACACCATCGCCGCCGAGACGCCCGAACGGGTGCGCCTCGCCGTCGAGCGGCTGCGCGACCACGCCGTGCTCTGGCATTCGCTGGGGGTGGTGGGCCGGATCCACTGGCTCACCGTCTTCCGGAACTGGTTGCTGGACAATCGGACCGACCTGGTGGCGCTGCTCGGCCGGGAGACCGGCAAGACCGAGGCGGAGGCCGATGCCGAATTCGGCCTGGCCCTCGACACCTTCGACCACTATCGCGCGCACGGCGCGGATTTCCTGGGCGGTCGGCACCCGCAGGTCGCCCTGCGTCCGGGCGCGGCCATGCAGCTGGCGGTGTCGCGGCCCGCGGGGGCGGTGGTGGGGGTGATCGGGCCCTGGACCTATCCCTTGGCGCTGGCCGTCTTCGACGCGGTGCCCGCGCTGGTGGCGGGCGCGGCGGTGCTGGTGAAACCGTCGTCGGAGACGCCGCTGACGCTGCGCGCGATCGCCTGCGGATGGCTGAGCACCGGCGCCCCAGCGGTTTTCGAGACGGTCGCCGGACCGGCCGCCGGACCCGCGGTCCTGGACTGCGTCGACTATGTCCGTTTCACCGGGAGCGTGGCGACCGGGAAGGTGGTGGCGCTGCGGGCGGCGGCCCGGCTCATTCCGTGCTGCCTGGATCTGGGCGGCAAGTCGGCGGCGGTGGTTTTGCCCGATGCGGACCTGGATCGGGCCGCTGCCGGCATCGCGCTGGGCGGGCTGGCGAACAGCGGGCAAAGCTGCCAGTGCGTGGAACGCGTCGTCGTCGAGTCCTCGATCTACGACGTGTTCCTGGACAAGCTGACCGCCGAGGCCGCCGCTCTGCTCGGCGACGAGGACGGGGCCGGGGTGATGACCTCGGCCGCGCACGTCGGCCGGGTCCGTGACCAGGTGCGCGACGCGCTGGCCAAGGGGGCGACGCTGCGCTGCGGCGGCAGCGGCACGGACTTCGGTTTCGAACCCACCGTGCTGGGCGAGGTCGATCCGACCATGTCGGTGTTCACCCAGCAGACCCTCGGCCCGGTGCTGCCCGTGGTGCGGGCGGGGGACGCGGGCGCGGCCTTCGACCTCGCGGGTCGCGCTCCGGCCGGACCCTGCGTGAGCGTCTGGACCCGCGACACGGTCACCGCGCGCCGTGCCACCGCCCGCCTCGCGCCCGCCCGGGTGGGCATCAACGACGTGTCCCCGCACCTGGCCCGGCCACAGCCCTACTGAGCCGCGGGCCGGGCCGCCCTCGCCTAGATTGGACGGGTGGGAATCGAACAGGACACGACACCGGCCACCCTGCTGCACATCTGCTCCCGCGACGAGTGGGAGAACGCCCGCGCCGCAGGCGAATACCGCGCGCCGTCGCTGGCCGAGGCCGGATTCATCCACCTGTCCGCCCCCTACCAGGCGCATCTGCCCGCCAATCGCCTCTTCGCCGGTCGCACCGATCTGGTGCTGCTGCACTTGGATCCGGCCGCGCTCGGGTCACCGGTGACATGGGAGCCGGGCGTGCCCACCGACCCGGACTCCATGCTGTTCCCGCACCTGTACGGTCCGCTGCCGCTGGCGGCGGTCACCGCGGTGACCGATTTCGCGCCCGGACCCGACGGCGGCTTCGCCCCACTGGAAGCGAACTGATCACGCCCCGGAGGTAGCTCCCCGCCATTCGCGCGAGTTGTCCTAATCTGGACGCGTGAACGTCGATGTGACAGCCCTGCCCGGTATCGGTGTCCGCAAGGACTTCGAGGTCAGATCGGGACGGCGGATCGGAGTCGTGGCGCACCGGGACGGCGGCATCGACCTCATCGTCTCCCAGCGCGACGACCCGGACGCCTGCATCGCGCAGGTACCGCTGACCCCGGACGAGGCCGCGGTGCTGGCCAATCTGCTGGGCGCGCCGCAGCTGGTGCAGCAGCTGCGGGAAGAACACTCCGACCTACCCGGGATCACCACCAGACAGCTCAGCGTCAGCGGGAGCTCGCCGTACCGGGGGCGCATGCTGGGCGAGACCGCCATGCGGACGCGCACCAAGGCATCCATCGTGGCGATCATGCGGGCGGGGCAGGTGCAACCGTCACCGGGACCGGACGAGGTGCTCGACTCCGGGGACATCCTCGTCGTGGTCGGCACCCCGCACGGGCTGGACGCGGCCGCCCGCATCCTGGCCGACGGCTGAACCGGTGGACTCGACCGGCCTAGCCCTGTTCGAACTCGGCGCGATCTTGTTCGCGCTCGGCATGCTGGGCCGGCTGGCCGCCCGCTTCGGCATGTCGCCGATCCCGCTGTATCTGCTGGGCGGCCTGGCCTTCGGGCAGGGCGGCATCGTGAAGATGAAGGCCGCCACCGAATTCGGGCACATGGCCGGCGAGATCGGCGTGGTGCTGCTGCTCCTGCTGCTCGGATTGGAATACACCGCAGCCGAATTGGTGACCGGGCTGCGCCGCTCCTGGGTGGCGGGTCTGCTCGACATCGTCGCCAATGCCACGCCCGGTGTGGTGGTGGCGCTCATCCTCGGGTGGGGGCCGGTCGGCGCGGTCACCCTCGGTGGCGTCACCTATATCTCGTCCTCCGGCATCGTCGCCAAGGTGCTCAACGACCTCGGCCGGCTCGGTAACCGTGAGACGCCGGTGGTGTTGTCCATCCTGGTGTTCGAGGATCTGGCCATGGCGATGTATCTGCCGATCCTCACCATGATGCTGGCCGGGCTGAGCTTCGCCAGCGGGCTGCGGTCGCTGGCCATCGCGCTGGTGGCGATCACGGTGGTACTCATCGTGGCGTTGCGCTACGGCCGCTACGTCTCGGCCATCGTGGACAGCAACGACCGGGAAGTGTTCCTGCTCAAGCTGCTCGGCGCGGCGCTGCTGGTGGCGGGCGCGGCCTCGGCGCTGAATGTGTCGGCCGCGGTCGGGGCGTTCCTGCTCGGCATCGCCATTTCCGGATCCACCGCGCAGGAGGCGGCCAAACTCCTCGAACCCCTGCGCGACCTGTTCGCGGCCATCTTCTTCGTGGCGTTCGGGCTCAATACCGACCCCACCGCGATTCCGCCGGTGCTGGGGTGGGCGGTGCTGCTGGCGGTCGTGACCGCGCTGACCAAGATCGCTACCGGGTGGTGGGCGGCCTCGCGGCAAGGGATCCGGCGGATGGGCCGGGCGCGAGCGGGCGCGGCGCTGGTGGCGCGCGGTGAGTTCTCCATCGTCATTGCCGGGCTGGCGGTTTCGGTGGGCGGAGTGGACCCGCGGCTGGCGGCGCTGGCCTCGGCCTACGTGCTAATGATGGCCGTGCTCGGCCCGATCGCGGCCCGCGTCGTCGAGCCCGCCGTCCGGCTGGTCCAGCGCGACCGCGGGCGGATCGATCCCGTCCCCAGCTGACGTCGTGCCGTTTCCGGCCGCATCGGCGGGTTTCGCGGCATCGGTGCGGGTCGGAGCGCGTTTCGCCGCCTTACGTTCGCGCACCGCGATGAGCCGGTGCGACAGCGCCACCGCGATCGCGCCCACCGTGAATCCGATGAGCAGCGCGAAGAAGTGGCCGTAGTCGGTGAACGTGCGCCCGTGCCACACCCCGTACCCGTACCAGACCAGCATCGCCAGCGCCCACACCCAGCGGGCCGGGCCGCGCAATCGGAAGGCCAGCACCGCCAGCATGGCCGAGATGCCGTAACTCGGGCCGACATCGGCGGCGAACGCCACCCGCGTCGGGATCAACTGCTTGTCCAGCTTGTGCGCGATGCCGAGCACCGTGATCAGGGTCGCCCCGACATGGCCGACGGCCACCACCACGATCCAGCGCAGCGACCCCAGCCAGCGTTCGGCCAGCGCCATCAGGGTGATCAGGATGACGATCTCACCCCAGGGGAAGCCGCCATCGGTCCAGAACGCCGAGGCCACCAGCACCTGGATCGGATCCCGCTGCATATTGCGCAGATTCGTCGAGGCCGAGAAGATCAGCCGCCGGCCCACGATGTCACTCGCCCCGCGCAACGTCCACCAGGTGATGAACAAGGTGAACGCGTACGCGATGCACGCCGGGGTGACCGCGAGCAGATCACGATAGGCCTGGATCCCGCGCCGCACCCGATGCGGCTGCCCCCACCACCGGCCGACCGCGCGCAACTGCTCACCGAGGTCAACGGTCCGCAGCCAGGGCGGCTGATAGGTGCCCAATGCCATTGCGCCATGCTAACCCGAGGTCAGGGACCGGTCAGCGCATCGCCGCGACCCGCCTGTGCACCGGGACCGGCGCGATCGAGCCATATTCGGCCACGTCACGGGCGAGCCCGTGCTCCGTACCCGATCCATGACCACGGTCGCGGTCGCCGCGAGCCGCGATCCCGGGCATCAGCGCCTGCGCGGATCGTGCCCGGCCCGGGGCGACGGCGGCGTGGCGGCGGGGGACTACCGTCGATGCGGTGCGCGGTCATTCGATCGAGCTGCGCGCGGGCATTCGATGGTGGAGCCGTTGTCAGGAGGTGTGACCGGGTGCGGATGTGGCGGGGCGTCATGCTGTGGGCCGGGGCGGCGGTGGTGACGCCGTTCCTCGGATTCACCGGATACACCCTCGGAAGGGCTCGGCGGGCGCCGCGGCCGGGCGCGGAGGTGGTGGTCGTGCTCGGCTGCCGGCTGCGTGGCGACCGGGTCTCGCCGATGCTGGCCCGGCGGCTCGATCGGGCGCTCGAGGTGATCGGCGAGGAGCGGGGACGCAGGCCGCTGGTGGTCGTGTCCGGCGGGCAGAGCGGCCGCGATACCGTGCCCGAGGCGATGGCCATGGCCGATTATCTTGTCGCGCACACGATTCCGGCGACCGGCATCGTGGCGGAGAATCGGTCCCGGAACACCGAGGAGAATCTGCGGTTCACCGCCGAGGAATTGGGCTCGCTCGGCATCGACCCGCGCACGGCGCGAATCACGGTGGTCACCAGTGATTTTCACGTCCTGCGGACGCAGCGGCTGGCGCGGCGGCTGGGGCTGCGCGCCGAAGTCACCGGGGCGCGGACCACCCGTCTGCTGACCCGCAGATCGTTCGCCCGCGAATTCGTGGCCGTTCTCGTGTCGCTGGGCCGGAACGGATAGTCGGCACGATCGGCGGGTGTACCGGTCCACGGCGGGATTCAGTTGGCCGCGCCGCGCAGGTCCAGCCGGCGCATCACCCGGTCCACCACATCGGGCGGGACGCCGGGTTCGCGGCGCGCGGCCAGGGCTTCGGCGCGGCCCGCTTCGAGCACGTCGTTGGTGATGGCCCGCATCTTCGCGGTGAACGCGATGGCGCGATCGGTGGCCAGGCGGGCATTGCTGTCGGCGGCCTCGGGGTCGGCGTGCGCCAGGCGGCGTTCGAAGCCGCCCCGGAGACGCTCGTAGACCTCTTCGGGCAGGTGCTCGGTCTGTGAGATCTCTTCCAGGCGTGCGAGTTCGGCCTGCAGCACCCGGGTCCAGAGCTCGCGCTCGATGACCCGTTCGGCGCCGGTGTCGGCCCGCACGCCGGTGGCGCGCACCACCGCGGGCAGGGTCGGGCCTTGCAGCAGCAGCGTGAACAGTACGACCGCGAAGGCCGTGAACAGGATCTCGGTGCGTCCCGGAAAGGGTTTCCCGGTGTCGGTGGTGAACGGAATGGCCAGCGCGAGCGCGACGGTCGCCACCCCGCGCATACCCGCCCACCAGGTCACCAGGGTCTCGCGCCAGTTGTAGGGCTCGTCGCGATCGCGGGCGCGCCACCAGGATTGGAAGATCGTGGTGGTGATCAGCAGCCAGATCAGCCGCAACCCCACCACCACGGCGATGACCACCGCGGCCCCGCCGAGGAAGCGTGGCCAGTCCGGTCCGGCGTCGCGCAGCACCGTGCTCAACTCCAGCCCGATCAGCCCGAACGCGAACCCGGTGACCAGCATTTCGGTGATCTCCCAGAAGGAGTCGCCGACCAAGCGATAGTCGCTGTCGCCGAAGTCGGTGGCGGCGTCGGTCAGGTACATCGAGCACACCAGCACCGCCAGCACCGCCGAGCCGCCGCGCGATTCGGAGAACCCGTACGCCGCGAACGGCAGCAGCAGTCCGAGCGCGACCCGCCACGGGGCCTCGTCGAGCCGCTGCATGAGTGTGCTTCCGGCCCAGCCGAACAGCAGCCCCACCGCCGCCCCGACCAGTGCCGACACCCCGAAGTCGAGCAGCGCGCCCCAGGCGGAGAAGCTGCCCGACACCACCGCCTGCACCGCGACCGTGTACAGCACGATCGCGGTCACGTCATTGAACAGCCCTTCCCCCTCGAGCACCGCGACCAGTCGCCGCGGCAGCCCCAGCTTGCCCGCCAGCGCCGAGACCGCCACCGGATCCGGCGGCGCCACCAGCGCGCCCAGCGCGACCGCCGCCCCGATCGGGATCGCCGGATACCAGAGGTGGAACGCCCAGGCCACGGCCACAGTGGTCACGATGACCAGCACCACCGCGCGCAGGCTGATGGCGGCCCAGTTCTCGGCGAACTGTCGCCACGAGGTACGTCGCGCGGCCGCGTACAGCAGCGGCGGGAGGACCAGCGGCAGAATCAGTTTCGGGTCGATCTGAATATTGGGGACCTGCGGGATGAGCGCGAGCACCACGCCGAAGGCGGTCATCAGGACCGCCGGGGCCTGGCCCAGCCGTCGTCCGAGCGGCTGCGCGAGGATCGTCGCGAACAGCACCGCGAAGATCAACTCCAGCTGATGGTGGTCCACGGCCCTCAGTTTGCTGTGGATGCGCCGGAAAGTCGAACACCGCAGACCGATTCTCAGCGAACGGGAACCGTGATTCTCAGGCTGCCGGGTAGGTGGTTCTCAGCTACCCGGCGAGGCGGGTCAGCCTGCGCGGTAGCGGTCCGAATGCCAGTCGCCGGGGACGGCCATCTCGTGGCGGCCGGGCGCCTGATAGTCGGCGGCCGGTGGATACAGTCCCGCGGTTCGATAGTCCTGCCGGCCGGGTTCGTCCTGGCCCGAGCCGCGCGCGGCGGCGGCCGAGGTGGCCGCCGAGGCGGCCTGCAGCGACCAGCCGGGCCGGTGCTCGGGGGCGGGCCGGGTGGGACCGGGCATCATCGACCGCTCGTCCACTTCGGTGAGCCCGACGTGAATGAGCAGCACCAGGGTGACGATGCTGACGCTGATCATGAGCGGGGCGAGTAGTTCCATCGCGCCCGTGCCGTGCGGTGTCTGGGCGTTGTCCATGTGGTGGGCACTCATCGACGCCATGCCGGTGTAGTGCATGCCGCACACCGCCACACCCATGATCAGGGCCGCGCCGATGGTCGCCCAGATCCCGGTGATGACCACCGTGAACCACAGCGCGACGGTCGCCGCGACCACCGCGATCACCATCGACAGGCTGACGATCCAGGCGTCGTAGCCGATCATGGCGTCCGACTTCATGGCGTACATGCCCGAATAGTGCATCGCGCCGACCCCCAGGCCGGTGACCGCGCCGCCCGCGAACAGCGAATACCGGCCGAACGGCTCACGCGCCACCACGAACAGCCCGGCCCACACCACCAGGATCGAGATCAGGGCGCTGAGCAGGGTGAGCGGCACGTCGTAGCGGACGACCGCGCCGCGGATGCTGAAGCCGAGCATCGCGATGAAATGCATGACCCAGATGCCGGTACCGCCGATGGCGATCGCCGCCGAGATGAGCCAGCCACCGCGCCCTTCCCCTGTCCGCGCGCGTACCGTGCACCGCAGCCCGAGCAGGGATCCGGTGACGGACATGATGTAGGCCAGGATGGGAGTGATCCATCCATAGCTGAAGTGGTGAATTTCCAGCACTCGAACTCCATTGCCAGAACAGGGGTTTCGCAATCGCAGACGCGACGGGGGCACACTACCGGGCATGATTCGAATTGGGAAATTGAAAGGGAATGTTTCATCTAAATTAATTCCGGCTGGGAAGTTTCCGAGTGGACGGCAACCTGCTGGTTCCCGGAATGTCATGTCCCGGTAGGACTTTGGCTAATATGACTGGTTCTAATCATGTGTCATACGCATGACGACTGAACTGATCTTGTGGCGTAGTTATCATTCGGCAGCATTGTCGGCGAACGGCTTTCACTGCGATACCGGATCACGTCGCGTAGCGTGCCGATCGGGTAACCCGTAGTTCACGGCCCCGGGATCGGCGCATGACCACGCGACTGACGACATTCACCAATGACGGACTCACCGTCGACGTCGTCGACGACGGGCCGGTCCACCTGGTCGGGCACGACTGGGGCGCCACCGTGGCGTGGCCACGGCTGCCACGGCCTGAACCAAACCCACCGGTACGCGTGTCGCTGTTCGATCGCGGTGGCGCACAACGGCCATCATGTGGGGAACCGTGCCGGGTGCGCACCCGGCCGGAACCGATCAGGAGGCTGTAGTGAGCGACCATGAAGTGAAGATGATCATCCTGTCCACCGATGACCTGGACGAGTCGATCAGCTTCTACACCGAGACCCTGGGCATGCCGTTGAAGTTCCGCGACGGCGCGCACTTCGCGGCGCTCGACGGCGGGCCCATCACCCTGGCGCTGGCCACCGCCGTCGACCACCCGATTCACGGGCAGGTGGTCGTCGGCATCAAGACCGCGGACGTGGACGCCGCGGCGAAGGCGATCGAGGCCAGCGGCGGCGGCATCGTGACCGCGCCCTACAACGACGCGCACGAACGCCGCGCGGTCGTCTACGACAACAAGGGCAACGGCCTGGTCTTCTACAGCCCGCTGCCGAAGTGACTCGCGCCGAACTACTCCGCCGTCTCGGCTGATTCGCGCGCGGACTTGCCACGCGAGGCCAGTGAGGCCGCCGCCGCGACGGTCGGCCAGGGCTTGGGTCGCGGCGGCTTGGTGACCTCGGCCCGAATCAGGTGGTCGCCGTAGGGTTTCGCGGCCTCCTCGTCGAGGCCGTGGTCGGTGATGAGGGTGTGGATCTCGTCGAGTCCGGCGACCCGGGCCAGGGCGCGGTGGCCGAACTTCGAACTGTCGACGACCACGGCGGTGGAGCGCGCGGTCGCGATCATCGCCCGTTTGACCGGCACCTCGAGGGTGTTGGTATTGGTGATCCCGGCGGCCGGGTCCACCGCGTCCGCGCCGAGGAAGGCCCAATCCGCCGCGTAATCGCGCAGGAATTCGACCGTGCGGTCACCGGCGAGGGTGTAGACCGAGCCGAGCAGTTCGCCGCCCGCGACCAGCAGCCGGAAGCGCTGCAGGCCCGCGATGTACTCGGCGATGCGCAGGTCATTGGTGATGACGGTGAGATTCTCGCGCCGGCTCAGCGCGACCGCGACCTCGTAGGTGGTCGAGCCGCTGTCGAGGACCACCGTGTCGCCCTCGGCGACCAACCCCGCGGCCACCCGCGCGATGGCCGACTTCTCGTGCAGCCGAGTGTTTCGCTTGGCCGAATACGGCAGATCCGAGGTGACGCCCGGGATGGGCCGCGCGCCGCCGTGGGTGCGCTGGATCTGGCCATCGCGTTCGAGCGCTTCCAGGTCACGGCGGATGGTCGAGGTGTCCACTCCGAGCTCGCGGGCGAATTCCTTCGCCTCGACGTAGCCGTCGGTGGTCAGCCTGTCGAGGATCTGACGCCGGCGGGTGCTGGAGAGCAACGGACCTCCTGGTGGGTTGTCGAGCCATCGTCGCCGTCTCGGATGGTACGCGATCCTGCGCGAAACATTGACAGTAATCGGCGGCGGTTGCATGATTTCGTGCAACATTCGCTCGAAAACGAGCAATCGCAGAGACCGTGTAGGGCAGAGGTATTCGTATGAGTGACCCGTTGCAGCTCCTCGCAGAGGAAGGCGTCTCCCTCTGGCTGGACGACCTGAGCCGCGGCCGGATCGAATCCGGTGGGCTGGCCGCATGGATCGACCGCGGGATCACCGGTGTGACCACCAACCCGGCGATCTTCGAGGCCGCCCTGCGCGGGTCCGAGCAGTACGGAACGCAGCTGCGTGAATTCGCGCAACTCGGCATGGGCACCGCGGACGCCGCGCGCATCCTCACCAGCTGGGACGTGCGCGCCGCCTGCGACGTGCTGCGACCGGTGCACACCGCGACCGGCGGGCTCGACGGATACGTGTCCCTCGAAGTCGATCCGGCGTGGGCGCACGACACCGAGCGCACGGTCAGCGAAGCGGTGCTGCTGTCGTGGCTGGTCGACCGGCCCAATCTGATGATCAAGGTTCCGGCCACGCCCGCCGGACTGCCCGCGATCACCGCCATCCTGGGGCGCGGGATCAGCGTCAACGTGACCCTCATCTTCTCGCTCGGACGGTATCGGGACGTGCTCGACGCCTTCCAGGCCGGGCTGGAACTGGCGCGCGAGAACGGGCACGACATCGCCCGGATCGCCTCTGTCGCTTCGTTCTTCATCTCGCGGGTGGATTCCGAGGTCGATGGCCGGCTCGACGCGCTGGGCAGTGATGCGGCGCGGGCGGTGCGCGGCCGCGCCGCGATCGCGAACGCGGTGCTGGCCTACGAGGCGTACGAGCAGACGCTGCGCGGTGAGCGCTGGGCCGCGCTCGCGGCGGCGGGCGCGCGGCCGCAGCGACCGTTGTGGGCGTCGACCGGGGTGAAGGATCCCGCCTACGACGACACTCGGTATGTGGTGGATCTGGTCGCGCCCGGGACCGTGAACACCGTGCCCGAGCCGACGCTCGCGGCGGTCATCGATCACGGCAAGGTGGCCGGCGACCAGGTCACCGGCCGCTATGACGACGCGCACCGGGTATTCGCGGAGCTCGACGCGCTCGGTATCGACATGAACGACATCTCCGCCAAGCTCGAACGGGAGGGCATCGCCAAATTCCAGCAGGCGTGGCGTGACCTGATCGCCGGTGTCGAATCCGCGCTGACCGGCCGTGGCGCCGCGGTGCGGGGATGACCGGCTCCCCGGCGTGGGCGCGGCTGGCCGCGCATCGCGAAGACCTTGCGGGGGAGCGGATCTCGGAGCTGTTCGCGCGGACGCCCGATCGCGGTCCGGCGATGACCGTCGAGCACGACGGGATCGTGCTGGACTATTCGAAGAATCTGGTCACCGGCGAAACCGTCGACCTGCTGGTCGAACTCGCCGCCGAACGCGGACTGGCCGCGGGTATCGAGGCGATGTTCGCCGGTGAGCCGATCAATATCACCGAGAATCGCGCGGCGCTGCACACGGCGTTGCGGGCGCCCGCCGACGCGGTGGTGGAGGTGGACGGCGTCGATGTCGTGCCCGCCGTGCAGCGTGTCCTCGCGCGGATGGCCGGATTCGCGCAGGCGGTTCGGTCGGGGGAGTGGCGTGGGGCGACGGGCGAGCCGATGCAGGCCGTGGTCAATATCGGGATCGGTGGTTCGGATCTCGGACCGGCGATGGCGTGCCTGGCGCTGCGCGAATACGGCACGGGCACATTGGAATCGCGATTCGTGTCCAATGTCGACGGGCATGATCTGACTCGCGCCCTACATGACATGGATCCGTCCACAACGCTTTTCGTGGTCTCGTCGAAGACGTTCACCACCGTCGAGACCCTCGCCAACGCGCGGGCCGCCCGGGATTGGCTGATCGACGCACTCGACGATCCCGCCGCTGTCGCAAAGCATTTCGTGGCGGTGTCGGTCAACGCGTCCGAGGTCTCGTCCTTCGGCATCGATCCGGCCAATATGTTCGAGTTCTGGGATTGGGTCGGCGGCCGCTACTCGCTGAGCTCGGCGATCGGCCTGTCGGTGATGATCGCGATCGGCGCCGACCAGTTCCGGTCGTTCCTCGCGGGCGCGCATTCGATGGACGTCCACTTCCGCACCGCGCCACCGCATCGCAATCTGCCGATCCTGCTCGGGCTGCTCGGGATCTGGTATCGCAACTTCTGGGATGCTCAGACCCACGCGGTGCTGCCCTACGATCAGCGGCTCGCCCGGCTGCCCGCGTACCTGCAACAGCTTGAGATGGAGAGCAACGGCAAGTCGGCGGACCGGGACGGGAACCCGGCCGGTGTCGGTACCGCGCCCATCGTGTGGGGTGAGCCCGGCACCAATGGCCAGCACGCCTTCTTCCAGCTGCTGCATCAGGGAACCGTCACGGTCCCTTGCGATTTCATCGGTGTGCTCACACCGGCTCATGATTTGACCGGGCATCACGACCTGTTGATAGCGAACCTGTTCGCTCAGTCGCAGGCGCTGGCCTTCGGTCGCGCCGGTGACGATGTCGCGGGGGAGCATCGCGCGTTTCCGGGCAATCGGCCGAGCAGCACCCTGCTGCTGGATGAGCTGACCCCGTACTCGCTGGGTGCGCTCGTGGCCCTGTACGAACACAAGGTGTTCACGCAGGGATGGATCTGGAACATCAACTCGTTCGACCAGTGGGGCGTCGAGCTCGGAAAGAACCTCGCGACACGGATTTTCGACGATATCGAGTCCGGATCCGAACTGTCACATGACAGTTCGACCAATGCCCTCATCGAACGTTACCGCCGCCTGCGCAAGGCGGCCGATCACTCCGAGAAAGCAGCACAGCGATGACCCTGAAGATCGGCTACAAGGCCTCCGCCGAGCAGTTCGGCCCCCGTGACCTCGTCGAATACGCTGTGCGCGCCGAGGAATTGGGCCTCGACAGCGTGGTCGTGTCCGACCACTTCCTGCCCTGGCGGCACAATGGCGGGCACGCGCCGTTCGCGCTGTCGTGGATGTCGGCCGTCACCGAGCGCACCAGCCGCGTCCAGATCGGCACCAGCGTCCTCACCCCGACGTTCCGCTACAACCCCGCCGTGATCGCCCAGGCCTTCGCCACCATGTCGCTGCTGTCCAACGGGCGCGTCATGCTGGGTGTCGGCACCGGCGAGGCGCTCAACGAGATCGCGGTCTCCGGGCGGGAATGGCCGGAATTCAAGGAACGCTTCGCCCGCCTGCGCGAAGCCGTCACCTTGATGCGCGAGCTCTGGACCGAATCCGACGTGTCGTTCGAGGGCGAGCACTTCACCACCGTGAAGGCCAATATCTACGACCGTCCCGAACAGCCCGTCCCCGTGTACATCGCCGCGGGCGGTCCGGTCGTCGCCAAGTACGCGGGCCGCGCCGGCGACGGTTTCATCTGCACCTCAGGCAAGGGCATGGACCTCTACAACGACAAACTCATGCCCGCCGTCGCCGAAGGCGCGGCCGCCGCCCACCGCGACCCCTCGACCATCGACAAGATGATCGAGATCAAGCTCTCCTACGACCGCGATCCCGAACTGGCCCTGGCCAATACGCGCTTCTGGGCCCCGCTGTCGCTGACCCCCGAACAGAAGCACAGCGTCGACTCCGCCGTCGAAATGGAAGCCCTCGCCGACCAGCTTCCCATCGAACAAGTGGCCAAGCGCTGGATCGTCGCCTCCGATCCGGACGAGGCGATCGCCGGCATCAAGCCGTACCTCGACGCGGGCCTCAACCACCTCGTCTTCCACGGCCCCGGCCACGACCAGGAACGCTTCCTCACCCAGTTCGCCACCGACCTCCTCCCGCGCCTGCGCGAACTCGGCTGAGCCACAGCCGATTCCGGGAAGGGTCTTGATGTGCTTCCTGGACTCCTCAGAGGTGGAGGGCCACCTGACCGGAATCGGTCTTCCAGTATTTCCGGTTCAGCTGGGCTTTGCCGGTGCCTTCGGTGTAGGGCACAAGCACGGGGAGGCCATTGGTCGGCTTCAGTGTCACGGTCCACGTCTCGACCCGGCTCGAGCATTGCAGGGTCACTCCCGGTGGCGAGCTGGTCAGCTGGATCGTGCCGCTGCCGCTGGTTCCCATCTGGGCGGAGACGTCGAGATATCCGATTCCGCCTTCGCACATGTAGGTTCCGGTGGCCTGCAGGCCATCGGGCGATGACGTCACCACGGAATTCAACGTGATGAACTCATCCTCCTGGGCGGCGCTCACCGGACCCGACCCCAGCATCGTCATCGCGGCCCCCGCCGCCGCGATCACCGCGCACCTGGTTCCGAACATCGCTCGACCTCCTGAAACATCAACTGCCACGGGAAGAATCGCTCTAGATGGTAACCAGCCGCAGCTCAGGCCACGCAGAATTCGTTGCCTTCGGGATCGGCCATCGTCACCCACGTGAACGGGCCCTGCCGTCCGTCGTGCAGCACCTTCGCGCCCATCCCGATCAGCCGGTCGACCTCCGCGGCCCGCTTCTCATCACCGACCCGAATATCCAGGTGCAGCCGGTTCTTCACCGTCTTCGCCTCGGGCACGAGCTGAAACAACACCCGCGGCCGCTCCGGATGCCGAATCGCCCCACCGGCTTTCCACACGAGCTTCCCCCGATGGGTCGTCGTCTCGTCCTCGCTCGCATGCCCCTGCTCGACCATGCTCCGAATGAACCCCTCATCCTGCGGCTCGACCTCCCACCCGAGCGCCTCCGCCCACCAGTCGGCCTGCGTATGCGGGTCGGAACAGTCCACGACCACCTGAAACTCGTATCCCATACCGGCACCCTAACCGGGAACCCCGACAGCGAGCGGAACCCTCTCGACGCGGGTAACCGATGTCGGCGATACACGTCCTGACAAAACACCGTCGAAGCCATGAGCCGAGACCTGCGACGGACTCGGTTGCGCACGTGAGGCACTGACCCGAGTCGATATGTCGGTGCGCGATGCGACCATGCCCGCATGTCACTGGAGTTCTTCAACGGGTTGTCCGGAACGCTGTCGATCGAGCTGTCCGAGCCGACGGAAGACATCGCCGCGAACCTCTCGAATCAGCGGGCGAAAGCGACCGCGGAGATCGCAGCGCTCTCGTTCACACCGGAGGTCTTTCAGGACGATGACTTTCGCGACCTGACCGCCGACGAGCTCGACCTCGTGGTTCTGGAGGCGACCGCGCTGACTCTGCAGGGGGAGGGTGAACCCGTCGGCCATCGGGCACCGAATGGTAAATGGTTCACCGTCCGTGACCTGGTGGCCGCCATCGCCGAAACAGAACGGCGTACTCGCCACCAGTCGCAATGGTTCGGCGGCATCGACGTGCATCACGTCTTCTTCGAAGGCATCGACCAGGAGGCAGACGGGATCTGGCGAATTCTCTGGGGATCGTGAGCTGATGCCGGATGACGGTGGGCTGAAGTTTCGAAGCTCGGCGATCGACCGTCGGCTATGCAAGACTCTGCGGGTGAGTTTTGCTGTGCTGCACAGCAATCGGGATCGGATAGAACGCGTGGAGTCAAGTGTCCTTCGAACAGTGGTGTACACGTTGGGAATCGGTATCGCTGGCGGAGGCGGCCGAACTCTACGACATCGCCGAAGCCAGCGACACCCGTGTGGAGGACCTGGAGGAACTCTTCGGAGAAGAACCGGAGTGTTTCTTCGTCCACCAGGGTGACCTCACCATCGACGGGCCCTTGTCGATCGGGAACGACCCCGACCTGGCGCCGGACACCGTCTACGTCATCGACGGCGACCTGACGGTCAACGGGCCCATGCGCATACTGAACGGAGACGTCTACACGCCGCTCTATGTCACCGGTTCGGTCACCGCTCAGCACCTGCTGTGCCTCATGGACAGCAATCTGTTCATCGGCGGCTCGCTCACCGTCGAGGGCCTGCTGATGACGGAACTCTCCGACATGGGACTACTCGTCGTCCACGGCGCGACATCCGCGGGAGCGTGGCTCGAAACCTGGGACAAGGGCGAAGTCGCGTTCATCGGTGATCTGAAGGCCCGACGTCTGCGCGTTTCCGACGCCGACTACCTCGAGGACGCCGATGCCGATGACGCGGCGGACATCCTGCTGCCCGAGTTCCTGGAATGTCACGCGGACGATACCGCGCAGACCCTCTGGGCGGCCGCGCTCGAAGGGCGTCCTCTGCTGCGCGACTGACGTCCGGTCGGCGATCAGCCTCCGCACAATGGCGTCGCCGCCCGCACGAGTGCCGCAGCATGCAACCCGTCGAGCCGCTTGCTCCCGGCGACGCCGGCCACTCCCGCCGCGACCCGCGCCGGACAATCGGCCGCCGCCAATTCGGTTCGGTCAAAGGCCAATTCGGCGAGAATCTCGGTATTCAGCCCATCGATCACCGGCCGCACACCCGCGAGATCCGTACCCGGCGCCTGAGCCGCCGCCAGCCCATACCGCCACTCCGTCACCAACCCCCGCTGCACGATCTTGTTGGCCTCGATCTGCCCCTGAAAGACCTGCCGCACCAAACCCCCGGGCAGCCCTCGCTCCGCCCCCGCCTGAGCCATCGCGTCATAAATCGCCGCTTCCCGCGCCGGATCATCGATCACCGGCTCACCCCCATCCCGAACCGCGGCCTCCCATTTGATCGCCGCGACGGTATCCGCGGTAGCGAGCCGCTCCGCCAGTAACCCCACCAACCGCTCCGTACTCCCGGAATCGGCCTCGGCCACACCGCCTTGACCGGCCAGCAGAACCACCGCCGCCGCGGCCGCAATCGCCAGACTCTTCATCGCCCCGTCCTTCCCTCGCGGCCACGTTACCCGGACAACAAGAACGACCCGGCCGATCGACGAACTACTCGGCATGCTCGGCCCATCGCCCGCTGCCGATCGGATCGGCTAGGTTCCGAACAGCCGGCCCACATCGACCGCCGCTCTCGCTTCGGGCGTGCTGATCTCGAAGTACTGTTCGGGCGAGACATGGTGCAGCGAAGCCACTATGGCAGCGGGGATGGACTCGATCTTCGTGTTCAAGGCGCGGACGTTCGCGTTGTAGAGCCGCCGGGCGGCGGCGATTCGATCCTCGATGTCGTTCAGGTCGCGCTGCAATGCCACATAGTTCTGGATGGCTCCCAGCTCGGGATACTGCTCGGCGAGAGCCGACAGCCGCGACAAGGCTGCGGTCAGGGTGTTCTCCGCTGTCGCGACCCCGTCGAGTTCGGCACCGGCCCGGCGTGGCTCGGCGGCGATCGAGCGCGCATGATTACGCGCTATTGTCACGGCCTCCAAAGTCCCGCGCTCGAATGCGGCGGCACGCTCGACCGTGGCGACCAGATTCGGCACCAGCTCATGGCGCCGCTGCAATTCGACGTCGACCTGCTTCCACGATTCGGCGATCAGGTTCCGCAGCCGAACGAAATCGTTGTACGCGGCGAAATACCAGAGCACCGCGACCAGTGCGATGGCGACAACCACTATGACGATGACGGTGAGACTCATGCGGCTGTCCTTTCCCCAGGTGTTCCGTAGTCGCTCCACACGAATCGCGGGATGCCGTCCGCGATTACGCGCAGCGCATCGAAAACACCACTGATCTCATGCGGCCGATTGCCGAGGGTGCTGATACCCACCAGCAGATCTCCGACGATCTCGAACTTGGTCAGTGTCACCGCACCGCCGTGCCTCCGGGCGAGGTCCACCAGCCGGCCGATCGTGCGCGGCGTCAGAACCGCGTGTGCGAACGCCGGGTTCGACGCATGCACCGAGAACTGATCATTGAACTCCGCCGACTCGAACTCCACCCGATCGCCGATGGTGCCGTCCAACGTGAGCCCTACCGTCAGTCTCGGCAATGCCGCGGGAAGCGTTATGGCGAAGACATTTCGATAATGCGTGCTGACATTGATCCGGTTGTTGTGCAGCCAGGTCAGATGGAAGAACCTAGCCGGATAGCCACCGACCTCGCCCTGCATCGTGTCACGGATCCGAAACCGTCGTGCCCGGCCAATGCTGAACGGCGGGAAATCCCAAGCAGGCACCGGCCAGTCACCCACCCGCCGATAGTCGAACCCGTTCTCCTCGGCCCACCCCGCAGCCCACCGCCTACGCAACGATTTCACGACGATCCCCGACGGCACGAACGCCAGCAGCGGTGTGGCGGGCAGCAACACCCACGAGAACGGCCGACCATGGTCGTGCCACCACCGATACTGCGCGACCATCAGGACCGCAAAAGTCATCAGCGACAACGCATTCAACACACGCGGCCGAGAGCAGACACTCACAATTCCCCCTACCCAACCATTGGTCGATAGGGGACAGCCTCGGCGATCGAGTCGGGCCAAGGCAAATGGTTTGCGTGTGGCCTATCGTGCGTCGGATATGAGAAAGGGCCGCCGAGCAGTAGCTCAGCAGCCCTTTCCCAGGTCTGGACTAGTCCAGGTAGTCGCGCACCAGGATGGTCTCTCCGCTGTGCGGGTCCAGGGACAATGAGTCAGCTGTTGACCGCAGCAAGCCTCGATACGCTGGACTGAGCCCGCAGCACCAAGAGGATCTCCTTGCTAGGCGGTGGGCAAGATCCTCGGCAGGCTCTTGTCGACCGGTGCCGCGGCCTCCAGGTTCGGCGCGACGTGAGATTGCCTGATCACTCCACGCGGTCGCGAACCGGGATGGCTCGGGCGGTGGCGTGCATCGGAATCGGGCCGTCGGGGCCTCCGGTGAAGGAGAACTGAGGGCGGATCGACTCGGCGGTCGCGGAATCCAGCTGGATGAGCTGGGCGATGGTGGCCAGGGCGAGAACGGCTTCGGTGTTGGCGAAGGCGTGGGCCACGCACATGCGTTTTCCGGCCCCGAAGGGCAGGGTGGCGTGGCGTTGCACAGGAGTCAGGTTCTCGGTCAGGAACCGGGTCGGATCGTAGGTCTCGGGGTTGGGCCAGACCCGGTGATGACGGTGCATCGCATGTAGGCCGATGACCACGGTGGTGCCGCGGCGGATTGGGAAATCACCCAGCAGGTCATCGTTTTTCGCGACCCGGGCCAGTCCGACGACCGGCGGATGCAGGCGCATGGCCTCCGCGATGACGGCCCGGGTCCACGGTAGGCGATCCACGTCCTCGGCGGTGGGGGTCCGGCCGCCGAGGACCTCGTTGAGTTCGGTGTGCAGGCGGACGCGGGTATCGGGATTATCGGCGAGCAGTTTCCATGTCCAGGCGAGTGCAGTCGCGGTGGTCTCCATCCCGGCGCCGATGAATGTCATGAGCTCGTCGTGTATTTCGGCATCGGTGTAGCGGTGCCCGGTCTCCGGGTCGACCGCCTCCATTAGCAGGGCGAGCAGATTGTCGCACCGGGTGATCGCGCCGCTGCGGTGATCGGCGATGAGCCGGTCGATCACCCACTCGACCCGGCGCAGGTCGATGACCATGCGCGGCGCGATGATCCAGGCCGCGGCCCGCATCACACGTGGGGGCAGATCGTGGCGATGCGTGAGTTCGGCGAGCGCGCGCAACGGCCGGGAGGCGCCGATGACGAACCCGAACCCGAACAGCCGCAGCATCCGGGCGAAGGTGATGTCCGCCATCGGCCCGGACAGGTCGACGCCGAACATGGTGCGGGCGACGATATCGAGAGTGAGCCTGTTCATTTCGGCATTCACATCGACCTGCGCCGCCTCCGCGCCGAGCGAGAGCATGCGCTCGGCGCAGTCACGGGCCGCGTCGGTGATCGGGCCCGCGAGGGTGGCGATGCCGCGCTTGCCGAACACGGGCTGTACCAAGCGGCGATTACGTTGCCAGCGTGGCACGTCGAGCTCCGTCACCAGGCCGCGCCCGAAGGCGACGGCGAGCATGTCGTACTCCGCGCTCTTGGCGTAGTTGTCCTGATTGGTCACCAGGACGTGCCGCGCCAACTCCGGGCTGCGAATCACCACCGAGCGTTGAAACGGCATGCGGGCCACCAGGATGTCGTCCTCGCCCGGCAGCTGACTGCCGAAGAGGTCGGCGAGGGTTCGGTCGCGCCGGCGAGGTATCGCCTGCGCGGCGAGTTTCCACGACTCCCACCACGACACGCGAGTGTGATGCCAGCGCAGCGGCGCGGGCTGCCAGCGGGGCGGGTAGAGCGTCCGGTCCGGTCGGCCCGAGGTTGCCGTCATGGTGAATCCCCTTGTCCACATGTGCTTTTGTCGCAGCGTATGCCCGGTCCCCAGAGGTGAGCGTCCCCCGTTCGAAGGACATGCGCCCACGTGGACCCGGGTTATGGTCGAGGCATGACAGCGCGCAACCCAGCGCCCGTGGGGTGGGATTTCTGGTACCGGGTCTGGTCTGCCTACGTAGTGGGCGGCATCATTGCCACCGGCATTCTCGTGGTCGTCCTGGCGCACCAATTCGCCGCCGACGACATCGGGGCCGCACTGGCGGCTTTGGCGTGCCTACTGGTCTGGTGCGCCCAACTGGCCCCGCGCCGTGACAACCCCGAAGCGTTCTATCACCGTACGGTCAGCCGGACCTCTGTGACGTTCGTGGCCGGGGCGCTGGCACTGTATCTCGTGGCCGCCTGGGCGTCGGCGGGAGCCATCGCCGCGGTGATGGTCGTGTACGCGCTGATCTACATGTCGCTGCCGGTGCGACCCGCGATGCTGGTCGCGGCGGCGGTCAGCTGCTCGCCGCTGATCTTCTCGCTCATCACGCACACGTATGTGCCGATGGGCGTGACGATCTCGCTGATCGCGGTGGTGTGCAATCCGGCGATCGGGGCCACGATTACGCTGGCCATCGACCGTGGACAGCAATTGGCCGTGCTGCTGCACCAGTTGGAAGGCAGCCGCGCCGATGTCGCCCGACTGTCCCGGGAAGCGGGTTCGGCGGCCGAACGCGCGCGCCTGGCACGGGAAATCCACGACACCCTGACCCAGGGCTTCACCGGCATCGCCGCCCTGGCTCAGGCGGTGGACTCCGAGTTCGACGCCGACCCCGCACTCGCACGTCGGCATATCGCGCTGATCGAAGCCACCGCGCAGGAAAACCTGATCGAGGCCCGGACCATGGTCGAGGCGCTGACGCCGGCGGAACTGGACAGCGGCACCCTTGCGGAATCGGTGCGGCGCCGCTGCCGCAGGCTCGCCGACGAAACGGGCATCGACGTGATCATCGAACTGGATCCTTCAGTGCCGCAACTTGATACCGGCACCGAGGTGGTGCTGCTGCGTGCCGTACAGGAGGTGTTGGCCAACGTGCGCAAACACTCCCACGCCGACACCGTGACCGTCACTCTGACTCGAGCCGGTCAAGGTGTGCGATTGTCGGTGACGGACAACGGAATCGGCTTCGACGCCGACCACGCGGACGGATTCGGCCTGCCCGGCCTGCGTGGCCGAGCGCGGGAGGTCGGCGCGGCGGTCACCGTCGAGACCGGGCCGGGCGCGGGCACCCGGGTGGATATCGTGGTGCCGTCATGATCACCGTCGTGCTGGTCGACGATCACCCGGTAGTGCGGGAGGGCATGTGCGGAATGCTGTCCCGGGAAACCGATCTCGCGGTGATCGGCGAAGCCGCCGGCGTGGTCGAGGCGGTGACGGTGGCGACCGCCCTGCGTCCCGATGTCGTCCTGATGGATCTGCGGATGCCCGACGGCGACGGCACCACCGCCACCGAACAGATCCTGGCCGCCTGCCCTGCCACCCGGGTGGTCATCCTCACCACCTACGAGACCCACGCCGACATCGTGCGCGCGGTGGAGGCCGGTGCCTCCGGATACCTCCTGAAGGGCAGCTCACGCGCCGAACTGGCTGCAGCTGTGCGCGCGGCCGCGCGCGGCGAGACCGTGCTGGCCCCCTCGGTCAGCGCCCGCCTGCATCACCGGCAGCACCCACCGCCCGTAACCCTGTCGAGCCGTGAGGCGGAGGTGCTCGGGCACGTCGCGCGCGGACTGACCAACGCCGACATCGGCCGTCTCCTCCACATCAGCGAGACAACCGTCAAAACCCATCTCCAGCGCGCCTTCACAAAACTCGGCGTCTCCGACCGCACCGCCGCCGTCACGGTGGCCCTGGCGCAAGGCCTGCTATCCGCGCCATGATCGACGGCGTCGAGCTCGACGACGGTCCCGGCAGGATGTTGTGAATTCCTCTAGGTGGTTGTGGTGCCCGACCATCCGAAGCTGAAACTGTGCCCCTTGGAAGTGCATTGGATCGCGCCGCGCCCACCACCACTGCACGTGGCGCCCGCGTAGCTGATGGTCGAGCCGTACCCGTCGCCCTGCGGAAGGATATTGGCGTCGACGCGACCGTAGCGCCCGAACACCCCGAAGGTCGGGTGCGCGGGCAGGAACGCCACATCGATGGCGAGATCGGTCACCGGAATAATGTTCAGCCACTTCGCGATCCCGGCCGCGATATCACACCCCGCACTCCCATCCGCTTTGATCGAACACTGCGCAGGCCCCGCATTGAAAAAGACAGTGTCCCCGATCATGTAGTCGCCAGGATTCACCGCATCCGCGCTCGCGGTACCCATCCCGACCAGAGAAATCGTCGCCGCAGTCACAGCCACACCAGCGAAGGTACGCATTCTCATTCGTTCTCCCTCGAAGCTCGGTCCCGACCCGCCCCGGACACTACGCGCAGAACGCACCCTCGTGCCGAACCCCGCGTCACATAGGTTGGAATCGTGTGACCTACCCGGCGTTACCGCCAAATCTGTCGACCGACTGACCGACTCCGGCTGCGGTGCCGGCTTCCATCGGACGCGGAGCAACGTATGTCACCCGAGTTGCGTGCGCGCTTCGACGAGGAGATCCGCGATGGGCGCAAGGTAGAGCGATTCAAGCTGTGCGCCACCACATGTCGGATCCGACCCCCGGGATCCATGGGCGCCTGGACGTGCTGGAAGAGTCTGGACGTGCTGGAAGAACGGTGGATCGAGCCCCGCAGGCCGTAGCCACGATGGCATCGCGAGTGTTACTTCACATTGCCGCGACGATGGCGGGATCTTGCCCGCTATCGCCGATATCCAGGAGCGACGGCGCTCTACACCGATACCCGAAAACTGGATTCCTAGGCGAATTGGTCGCGCACTAGAAGAGATTGAAGATCCGAGGTGAGTGAGCGCGAACGCGCCCGATGCATCTGACTGAGAGTAGGAGAGGGCCCCATCGACCAGCAGCCGACTGAACACACCCTCATCCCGGATGCCGAGTGGCACATGGTGGAGGTGAAACTGGACAAAACCCCTCCAGGATGTGCCACTCGGCGGCGAGATTCGAATGTCCTGTCATGCCGCTTGGATTCATCGGTGAAGGTGGGAATCAGGAGCTGGACATCTGGGACTTGATTGCCGGATACCCTGGAATGGGCAGCGGTGTGCCCGGTATCGGATACGAGAATGGGCCGCGAAGCTGCAGCTCAGCGGCCCATTCTCGAGGTGGAACTAATCCAGGTAGTCGCGCAACACCTGCGAGCGGCTGGGGTGGCGCAGCTTCGACATGGTCTTGGACTCGATCTGGCGGATGCGCTCGCGGGTGACGCCGTAGACCTGGCCGATTTCGTCCAGGGTGCGGGGCTGGCCGTCGGTCAGGCCGAAGCGGAGGCGGACGACGCCCGCTTCGCGCTCGGACAACGTCTCGAGGACCGACTGGAGCTGGTCCTGCAGGAGCGTGAAGGAGACCGCGTCGACGGCGACGACTGCTTCGGAGTCTTCGATGAAGTCACCGAGCTGGGAGTCGCCCTCGTCACCGATGGTCTGGTCCAGGGAGATGGGCTCACGCGCGTACTGCTGGATTTCCAGCACCTTCTCCGGCGTGATGTCCATTTCCTTGGCGAGCTCTTCGGGGGTGGGCTCGCGGCCCAGGTCCTGGAGGAGTTCGCGCTGGATGCGGCCGAGCTTGTTGATGACCTCGACCATGTGCACGGGGATGCGGATGGTGCGGGCCTGGTCGGCCATGGCGCGGGTGATGGCCTGACGGATCCACCAGGTGGCGTAGGTCGAGAACTTGTAGCCCTTGGTGTAGTCGAACTTCTCGACCGCGCGGATCAGACCCAGGTTGCCTTCCTGGATCAGGTCCAGGAACGCCATGCCGCGGCCGGTGTAGCGCTTGGCCAGCGAGACCACCAGACGGAGGTTGGCCTCCAGTAGGTGGTTCTTGGCGCGGTTGCCGTCCCGCATGATCCACTGCAGGTCGCGGCGCGACTGCACGGGCAGCTTCTCGCCCTTGTCGGCGAACTCGCGCAGCTTCTCCGTGGCGTAGAGGCCGGCCTCGATGCGCTTGGCGAGCTCGACCTCCTCCTCGGCGTTGAGCAGCGCGACCTTACCGATCTGCTTCAGGTAGGCGCGGACCGAGTCGGCGGAAGCGGTGAGCTCGGCGTCCTTGCGGGCCTGGCGCAGCGCCTCGGATTCCTCTTCGTCCCAGACGAAGTCACCGGAGGCCTTGTCCTTGGCGGACGGCTCGTCGGCCTCCTCCTCGGCGTCGGCCTCGGCGGCGGCGGGGGCGGCCTCGCCCTCCTCCTCGTCGTCGGCCTCGTCGACGATCTCCTCGTCCTCGAGCTCGTCCTCGTCGAGCTCGATGTCACCCAGGTCGTCGAGCTCCAGCGACTCGTCGTCGATGCCCTCGTCGCCCTCGCCACCCTCGGCACCGGGCTCGGCCGCCTTCTTCGGCGACGCCTTCTTGGCGGCCGTCTTCTTGGCGGTCGCCTTGGTGGCCTTCTTGGCCGCGGTCTTCTTGGCCGCGACCTTCTTCGCAGCGGCCTTCTTGGCCGGAGCCTTCTTGGCGGCGGCCTTCTTGACCGCGGGTGCGGCGGTGGTGTCTGCTGAGTCGGCGGCTGCTGCCGATTCGGCGGTGTCCTGGGTATTCGTGGCTACCACGTACGCCCTTTCGTGACGGTCTCGTGCGGCGTCACGCCAGAGTTGTCATCCGGCGGAGCGGTTCTGTCGGGGGATAAGCCGGCTCTCGTGCCGGTGTCGGTTTCCGGCTCACCGCCGGGCATGCGTTCCATTGTAACGATCGAACCAGCTTACTTACGGTGCGATACCGGCTGACACCGCCATGGCGGCTCCGACGATGCCCGCGGTATTGCGCAACGCGGCCGGCACCACGGGGGTTCTGTTGGTGAGCAACGGAATCCACTCCTGATGGTCGCGGCTGATGCCGCCACCGGCGACGAACACGTTCGGCCAGAACAGGTTTTCCAGGGTGACCAGCACCTTGGACACCTCCACCGCCCACTCCGGGTAGGTCATGCCGACCCGATCCTTGACCGACGCGGCCGCCCGATGCTCGGCCTCGCGGCCGTCCACCTCGATATGCCCGAGCTCGCTGTTGGGCATGAGCACACCGTTGTACATCACCGCCGAACCGATACCGGTGCCGAAGGTGAGCAGCATTACCAAACCGCTGAGATCCTTTGCCGCGCCGTAGCGGTCCTCGGCCATGCCCGCGGCGTCCGCGTCGTTGAGCACCGTCACGTCGCGGCCGCCGAGCGCCACCGAGAACAGGTGCCGGGCGTCGATGCCGACCCAGGTCTTGTCGATATTGGCGGCCGTGCGCACCTGGCCGTGCAGCACCACGCTCGGCATGGTGACGCCGACCGGGCCCTCCCAGCCGGCCTGCGCGACCAGCTTGGCCACCGCCTCGGCGACCGCGTTCGGCGTGGCGGGATGCGGGGTCGCGATCTTGATGCGCTCGTAGACCAGCTCACCGGTCGCGAGATCGACCTCGGCCCCCTTCACACCGCTGCCACCGATATCGATGCCGAACGCGTGCCCGGGATCGGACATGGACCACACCTCGTTCTCTCCCTCGACCTGCACCTTGTGTCGTGCACGACAAGCCTAATGCGCGCGATGCCGGATCTGTGCTGCGATGGAGCTCGTGCCGGAATCGAATTTCACTTCCATCGCCCCCGCCGACGCCACGAACACCGACACTTCAGACATAGCCGAACTGCGCCGGGTCGCGGTGCATCTCGCCGAGACCGCCGCCGCCCACGTTCGCGAGCGCCGACCGCAGGTCTTCGGGCCGGGCGCGCACGCCACCGACGCCGTGCAAGCCAAATCCACCCCCACCGACCCCGTCACCATCGTCGACACCGAGACCGAGCAGCTGGTCCGCAAGCTGGTCGCCGACCTGCGCCCCGGCGACCGGGTGGTCGGCGAGGAGGACGGCGGCACCATCGCCGACGACCCGGACCTGGTGCACTGGGTGGTCGACCCCATCGACGGCACCGTCAACTTCGTCTACGGCATCCCGTCCTACTCGGTGTCGGTGGCCGCGGTGCGCGGCGGCCGCCCGGTCGCGGGCGCGGTCGCCGACGTCGCGCACGCGGT